>JANJUH010000395.1 GCA_024710675.1 Lysobacterales bacterium | reverse complement strand
GGTTGCTGACGAGCGCACGGCTACCGCGGCATCTTCGGTGCCGATACGGGCACAGAGCTGGACATAGGCCTCGCGGATCGCTGCCTCCATCGCTGCCGGGAAACGGCCTTCGGCCACCCAGCCGCGGATCTCGCGGCCAACTCGCCCCAGTTCGGCCACGTCCTCGACATCGAGGCCCGACAGGCGGGTGCGGATGCGCTCGGCCAGATGATTCTCGGCAATGAACTCGCGGAAGGCGTCGGCCGTCGTCGCAAATCCCCCGGGCACACTGACCCCGAGGTTCGCGAGCTGGCCGATCATCTCGCCGAGTGAGGCATTCTTGCCACCGACCTGGTGCAGGTCGGCCATGCCGATGTGTTCGAACCACAGGATGTGCGCGTTCAAGGCGATGCTCCGGGCGGGGGCGCGACACCGGCAGGCGCCGCGCAGGTGGCAGACGGCGACCGATGATGGCCGCTGGCGGTGGAACAAGCCACCCAGGCCATGGTCAGGTCAGGTCGGGCCACCAGAGCCCCCTCGAGACCTTGCGGCCTGCCCACGCCACCGACGCCGGCGACCCGGCCCCGTCACCGATATGGGAGCGCCCTTGTGGCGCAATCTGGAGGCTGCCTGCTGGCGTCGCCGGCGCAAGCGGTGGCAACGTTTCTTCCGCCCTCGACTGCAGCGAACGCGGTCCACTGGCGCGGGTTACGATGCCCCTCAGTAGTGCTGGCGGTTCAGCCCCAGCGCCTGCATCACCTTGCCGGCAATCTCCTCGATGCTCATGTGCGTCGAGGGCAGCACCGGCACATTCTCCCGGCGCAGCAGGCGCTCGGCGGCCTCGACTTCCCAGCGGCACTGTTCCGGTGAGGCGTATCGGCTGGCGGGACGGCGCTGCTCGCGGATCTGCATCAGCCGGCGTGGTTCGATGGTCAGGCCGACGACGCGCTTGCGATGCGGTTGCAGCTTGGCGGGCAGTTCGCCCTGCTCGAGGTCCTCTGGCAGCAGCGGGTAGTTGGCCGCCTTCACGCCGTAGTGCAGCGCCATGTACAGGCAGGTTGGGGTCTTGCCGGAGCGCGAGACGCCGACCAGGATCACCTCGGCATCGCTGAAGTTGGCCTGCACGCCGTCATCGTGGGTGAGCGCGAAGTTGGTCGCGTTCATGCGCTGGTCGTATTCGGCGCTGTCGGCGCCGCCGTGCGCCTTGCCGACGCGTGGCGTGCGCGGCATGCCGAGTTCGGCTTCCAGGGGACCGATGAAGGGCGCGAACACATCGAGCATGAAAGCCCCGCTCTCGGCCAGCAGCGCCGACAGGTGGGGATCGATGACGGTGTTGATGACCACGGGGCGATACCCTGCGGCCTCGCCCTCGGCCCGGATTTCGGCCGCGGCCTCGCGGGCGCGATCGGCGTTGTCGACGAAGGCGAGGCGGCGCGAGCGGAAAGCGACGCCATCGAACTGGGTCAGCACCGAATGGCCAATGGTTTCGGCGGTGATGCCGGTGCCATCGGAGACGTAGAAGATCGGTCGCGCGCGGCTTTCGCCCATGGACAACTCCCTGGCAACGTGATCGACATCACGCTTCTCGATCCTAGCGCCGGCGCGTGCACGGTGGTGTCGCGCGGACCTGAGCGTTCCATAATGCAACGGACTTCGACCGCCAGTGGACGCCCGTGAACTATCGCCATGCCTACCATGCGGGAAACTTCGCCGATGTCCTCAAGCATGCGGTGCTGGTGGGGCTGATCGAGGCGCTGAAGCAGAAGGCCACACCCTTCTGTGTGCTGGACACCCACGCCGGCCGGGCACGCTATTCGCTGCAATCGGAGGAAGCCGAAAAGACGCGCGAATACACCGCCGGCATCCTGCCCCTGCTGGGCCTGGCGCAACTGCCGAGTTTGCTGCACGTGTATCTCAACGTGGTGCGCAGCTTCAACCCCGGCACGGGGCACGGCTTGCACATCTATCCGGGCTCGCCGCTGATCGCCGCCTCGTTGCTGCGAGCCAACGACCGCCTGATGGCCTGCGAACTGGAGCCTGGCGAGGCGCAGGCGCTGCGTGCGGAATTCGCGGGCGATGCGCGCGTCGCCTGCCACCACCGCGACGGCTACGAGGCCATGCGCGCCCTGCTCCCGCCCAAGGAAAAGCGCGGCCTGGTGCTGATCGACCCGCCCTTCGAGACTCAGCTCGGCGAGTTCGACGATGTGCTGGCAGCGCTCGCCGTGGCCCACACCCGCTGGCCGACGGGCTGCTATGCCGTGTGGTATCCGATCAAGCTGCGCCACGACGCCGAGCACTTCTACCGGCGCCTGGCCGCCCTGCCCTTCGGCAAGATCCTGATCGCCGAGCTATGCCTGCACGAACCGAACAGTGCCCTGCGCCTCAACGGCTGCGGCATCGCGCTGATCAATCCGCCATGGCGATTCGACACGGCATTGGCGGAAATCCTGTCTGCGCTGGCGGAGGCCCTGCGTCAGAGCCGCTATGGCAGCCATGAATTGCGCTGGTTGAAGAACGAGGGGTAAACGAGCCTCAGGACACACCCGCACCCGCAGGAGTCCCTGAGGAACGATCGGACTTGCGGCAGACCCTATTCGCGCGCAGAGCGTGCTCCTCCGGCTTCTTGTCACCCGCGCTGCTCGATCGGCAGCCAGGCGAGATCCTCGGGACCGGTGTAGTTCGCGCTCGGGCGGATGATCTTGCCGTCCTGGCGCTGCTCGATCACGTGGGCACCCCAGCCGCTGGTGCGGGACACCACGAACAGCGGCGTGAACATCGCCGTCGGCACGCCCATCATGTGGTAGCTGGAGGCGCTGTACCAATCGAGGTTGGGGAACATCTTCTTCAGGTCCCACATCAGCGTCTCGATGCGTTCGGAGACCTCGAAAAGGCGACGGTTGCCGCCCTCCTCGCAGAGCTGGCGGCTGATCTCCTTGATGATCACATTGCGCGGGTCGGCGACGGTGTACACCGGATGGCCGAAGCCGATGATGATTTCCTTGCGCTCGACGCGGGCGCGGATGTCGGCCTCGGCTTCGTCGGCATTGCGGTAGCGCGCGATGATCTCCATCGCCACTTCGTTGGCGCCGCCGTGCTTCGGTCCGCGCAGGGCGCCGATCGCGCCAGTGATCGCCGAATGGAGATCGGAGCCGGTGCCCGCGATGACGCGCGCGGTGAAGGTGCTGGCGTTGTACTCGTGCTCGGCATAGAGGATCAGCGACTGGTCGAGTGCGCGCGTGTGCAACTCACTGGGACGGCGTCCATGCAGCACATGCAGGAAGTGCGCGGCGATCGAATCGTCATCGGTCTCGACATCGACCCGCGTACCGGAATGGCTGAAGTGGTACCAGTACAGCAGCATCGAGCCGAAGCTGGCCATCAGGCGGTCTATGGCGTCGCGCGCCTCGGCCGCCGGATGGGATTCCTTTTCGGGCATCACGGCGCCCAGCACCGAACAGCCGGTGCGCAGCACATCCATCGGATGGGTCGAGGGGGGCAGCAACTCGAGCGCATCCTGGACGATGGCTGGAAGCCCGCGCAGTCGCTTGAGCTTGCTCTTGTAGGCCTTCAGCTCCGAGGCGCTCGGCAGGTGGCCGTGCACCAGCAGGTGGGCGACCTCCTCGAAGCAGGCGTGGCGCGCGAGGTCGTGGATGTCGTAGCCCCGATAGTGCAGGTCGTTTCCCGTCCTGCCCACCGTGCACAAGGCCGTGTTGCCGGCCGCCACACCTGACAGGGCCACGGACTTCTTGGCCTTCGGAAGTACCTGGGATGCACTCTCGCTCATCGTTGATCATCCTTGTCAGCTGGTGGCCGCGCCCATGGTTGGCGCCCGCCGGTGAAGGCGCGCATTCTAGGCAAGCCGCGCCGCGAGATGCCACGGACTTTCGCCGGGGGCATGCGCGCTGGCCTACTGTGTTCCCCTCCGGCAGAGACCCGATCCCGAGTGACCTCCTCGCAGATCCTCATCCTTGGCCTGCTCGCCGCGACCTGTGGCTTGTTCCTGTGGGCGCGCTGGCGTCACGATGTGGTGGCCGTGGCCTCGCTGCTGGCGGCCGTTTTCTGCGGGCTGGTGCCGATGGGCGAGGCCTTCCAGGGCTTTTCGCACCCGGCGGTGATCTCGGTGGCATGCATCCTGATCCTCAGCAAGGCACTGGAGGAATCCGGTGCCATCGACATCGCCGCGCGTCGCCTGCTGCCTGGCGATCGCTTTGGCTTCACCGGAACCGTCGCGGTGCTGTGCGTGCTGGTCGCGACATTGTCGGCCTTCATGAACAACGTCGGCGCACTGGCGCTGCTGATGCCGGTCGCCTTGCGCATGGCCGCGCGCCAGGGACAACCGGGTGGGCGTTACCTGATGCCGCTGGCCTTCGCCTCGCTGCTCGGCGGCATGACCACGCTGATCGGCACGCCTCCGAACCTGATCGTGTCCTCGTTCCGGACCCAGGAGGGACAGCAGGGCTTCGGCATGTTCGATTTTTCCGAGGTCGGCGTCGCCGTGGCCCTGTCCGGCATCCTCGTGCTGATCCTCGGCTCACGCTTCCTGGTCCCGGCTCGCGAGCGCGCGGGCGCCGACAGTTTCGAGATCGGGGCCTACCTGACGGAAACCCGCGTGCTGCCGCAGAGCCGATTGGCGGGGCGTTCGCTGGCCGAAGCCGAGCAGGCCCTGCAGGCGGCCGACGCGCAGATCCTCGGCCTGATCCGCAACCGGGTGCGACTGATGGCACCCAACATGGACCGCACCATCCTTGCCGAGGACATCCTGATCATCGAGGCCGAGATCCTGCATCTGGCGCCACTGCTGGGCGGCACCGGACTCGAGTTGGCGGAAGCCCGCGCCGGCAGCCAGGACGCCGGGCCATCGACGAACGCGACGAAGACCACACTCGACCTGTCCACCCTCGCCGAACTGGTGGTCCTGCCGAGCGCGACCTGCTCCGGGCGCTCGGCAGCCGAATTGCACCTGCGCAGCGTCTACGGCATCAACCTGCTGGCGATCTCGCGCCAGGGCCAGCGCTCGACCACGCGCCTGCGCACCACCGGCTTTCGCCCGGGCGATGTGCTCCTCCTGCAGGGCGCGCCCGATCGCGTCGCCGAGTTTGCCGCCGCCAGCGGCTGTGTGCCGCTCGCAGACCGCGAACTGCGCCTGCCGGATCCGGCACGTGCGCTCCGCGCCACGCTGATCATGGCCAGCGCGCTGGCTGTCGCCGCCAGCGGCATCGTCCCGCCCGCAGTGGCCTTCGCTGCCGGCGCGCTGATCGCGGTGATCGCGCGCAGCCTGCCATTGCGGCAGATCTACGAGGCCGTGGACTGGCCGGTGATCGTGATGCTGGGCGCGCTGATTCCGGTGGCCGGTGCAATGGAGAGTACCGGAGCGGCCGATGCGGTCGCCCAGTGGGGCATCGCGACCTTTGCCAGCGAGAATCCGGTCATCGCGCTGGTGCTGTTGCTGGTCATCACGATCACGCTGACCGACTTCATGAACAACGCAGCGACCGCTGCCGTCATGTGCCCGATTGCGATAGGCATCGCCGGCCAGTACGGAGTGAGTGCCGACCCCTTCCTGATGGCCGTCGCGATCGGCGCCTCATGCTCCTTCATGACGCCCATCGGTCACCAGAACAACACGCTGATCCTGGGTCCGGGCGGCTTTCGCTTCGGCGATTACTGGCGGCTCGGGCTGCCGCTCGAGATCACGGTGGTGGTCGTGGCGGTACCGATGTTGCTCTGGGTGTGGCCGTTGTGAGGGGCGGCCTCTGGCTCGTCACCGGCGCCAGTCGCGGGTTGGGCCGGGAGATTGCCGCTGGTCTGGTCCGGCGCGCCTGTCGTGTGCTGGCGGTTGCCCGGGATCCGCATGCGCTGGCGGCGCTGCACGCCGAGGCCGGTGACGCCATCCTGCCCTGCCCGCTCGACCTGGCCGATTCGCAGGCCCTGAGCCGCGGCTTGGCCGCGGTGATCGATACCCACGGACCCTTCGATGGCGTCGTCAACAACGCCGGCATCGGCAGCTACCGACCTTTCCTCGACCACGGCGAAATGGCGTTGCTCGAGCTGCTGCAGGTCAACCTCGGTGCGGTCATGCAGATCTGCCACGCGCTGTTGCCTGGCATGCTGGCGCGCGGGCGTGGTCACATCGTCAACATCGGCTCGGATCTCGGCCGCCGCCCGCTGGCAAAGATGGCACCTTACGTGGCCAGCAAGCACGGGCTCGCCGGCTTTTCCCATTCGTTGCTGCGGGAGTTCAAGGGCGCCGGCATTCGCGTCAGCCTGGTCCAGCCAGGGCTCATCGACACCGGCTTCGGCGGCCGCAAGCCCGGGGACATCGATCCGACCCAATGCCTGGCAACCGCCGACCTCGCGCAGATCGTCCTTGACCTGATCGACGCACCCGCCAGCCTGGTCATCGACGAACTGACCGTGCACCCGCTCGGACAGACCGATTTCTAGTGTGCGGCTGGGGTAGTGCGCGACATGGACCAAGCAGGACTGGATGCAGGGCGGGGACTATCCCGGGCGGGCACCCGGGTCAGCCCATCGCTGGCGCGACAGGCGGAACAGCAGGTGCGGGCGCAAGGGATCGTCCGCCGCCAGTTTCGGGTGTTCGAAGCCACCAGCCGCCTGCAATCCGAGGCGGTGCATCACCGCCTGTGAGCGCAGATTGCCCGGGACGGTAAAGCTCACTATCTCGGCGAGGCCCAGGGTCGCAAAGCCGCATTCGAGCGAAGCCCGAGCGGCTTCGCTGGCATAACCGTATCCCCAATGCTCCCGCGCCAAGCGCCAGCCAATCTCGACGGCGGGCGTGAACCAGGACTCGAAGCTCACCGGCTTGATCCCGCAGAAGCCAAGGAAGACGCCATCGGTACGACGCTCGAGCGCCCAGAAGCCGTAGCCAAACTCGGAGATCGTCGCGCTCGCCCGAGCAAATTCGCAGTCGCTGGCCGCCCTGTCGATTGCCCCACCGAGGTACCTGCGCACTTCGGGATCCGCATTCATCTCGGCAAGCGGCGCGCGGTCGTCGTCGCGCCATTGCCGGAGCAGGAGCCGCGGCGTCCGCAGCTCCACCGGGCTCAGTCGCCCTTGCCGAACAGCCGGTCGAGCCTCTGCTCGTAGCCGTGGTAGCCGAGCACCTCGTAGAGCTCCATCCGCGTCTGCATGCGATCGACCACCGCCTTCTGCGTGCCATCGGCACGGATCGTTGCATAGACCGCCTCGGCGGCCCTGGCCATCGCGCGGAAGGCCGAGAGCGGGTAGATGATCATCGCGATGCCCGCCTCGCGCAGCTCGTCCACCGTGAAGTACGGGGTCTTGCCGAACTCGGTGAGGTTGGCGAGCACCGGGATCCCCAGCGTGGCGACGAAGCGCTGGTATTCGGCGATCGTCGTGCAGGCCTCGGCGAAAATCACATCCGCCCCGGCCTCCTGCGCCAGCACGGCCCGTTCGAGCGCCGCGTCGATGCCCTCGACCGCCAGCGCATCGGTACGCGCCACGATGACGAAGTCCGGATCCTGGCGACCATCGACCGCCGCCTTGATGCGATCGGCAAAGTCCTCCTTGGGCACCACCTGCTTGCCGGGGCGATGGCCGCAGCGCTTGGCCTGGACCTGATCCTCGATGTGGCAGGCGGCGGCACCGGCGCGGATGAACTCCCTGACCGTGCGCTGGATGTTGAACACCGCGCCCCAGCCGGTGTCGGCATCGACCAGCATCGGCAGTTCGGTGGCGCCGCTGATCCGCCGGATGTCCTCGCAGACATTGTCGAGGCTGGTCATGCCCAGGTCCGGCAGGCCGTAGCTGGCGTTGGCAATGCCCGCACCCGACACGTAAAGGGCCTTGAAGCCGGCGCGCTCGGCCTGCATAGCCGCAAAGGCGTTGATCGCGCCGGGCATCTGCAGCGGCTTCTCCGCCGCCATCGCGGCGCGCAAGCGCGCACCAGCACTCATTGTCGTCATCAGTAATCAACCTCCAGGCGGAAGCGCACGTTGTGCTGGCGGGCGATCTCCAGCACCTTGTCGAACTCGGCGAACTCCTCGAGCAGCGCCTTGGCGCGCTTGATCGAGTCGGGATCGGATTCGATGTAGCCGGCCAGGGCGCGCACGGTGTCGAGGCCATCGCTGGCATCGAACCACTGTGCGCCGCCGGTGCTGGGTCCGAATCCGCCGAGATCCCAGCCTTCCTGCTCGGCGATCTCGGACAGGTCCTCGGATTCGCCGCCGATGAAGTCGGACAGGCGGGTGACGCCGATCTCGTCGGTGATCTCGTCGAGGCGATCCATCATCTTCGCCACGGCCTTGCCGGAGGGCATGATGTCGATCTCGTCGAGATCCTGTTCGAGGGCGATGTAGTAGCTCTCGCTCATGGGGCAGTGAGTGGTGAGTGGTGGGTGGTGGGTGGTGGGTGGATTCGCCGGGGCAGGCGACAGGGGGCAAGGGACCTATGGCGCGGCGCGGTCAGACCTCGTTGCAAAACGGGTCCCCTGCCCCCCGCCCCCTGCCACCGTCCCCCTTACTTCGGGAACAGGTGTTCGACGGCCGCGCGCTCTTCGCGCAGCTCCTTCTCGGTGGCATCCATGCGGGCGCGCGAGAAGTCGTCGATGGCCAGGCCCTGGACGATCTGGTAGTGCCCGCCCGAGCAGGTCACCGGGTAGCCGTAAATCACGCCGGGGGCGATGCCGTAGCTGCCGTCCGAAGGAATGGCCATCGTGGTCCATTCACCGGCGGCCGTGCCGAGCGCCCAGTCGCGCATGTGGTCGATCGCAGCGCCCGCCGCCGAAGCCGCCGAGGAGGCGCCGCGCGCCTTGATGATCGCCGCACCACGCTGCTGCACGGTCGGGATGAAGGTCTCGCGATACCACGCTGAATCGACCTGGGCCGCGGCCGGCTCGCCACGCACGCTGGCATGGTGGATGTCCGGATACTGCGTTGCCGAATGGTTGCCCCAGACAATCATGCGCTGGATGTCGGTATTGAGCGCGCCGGTCTTCTCGGCGAGCTGGCTGATCGCACGATTGTGGTCCAGCCGCATCATCGCGGTGAACTGGCCGGGGGCGATATCGGGGGCGTTCTGTTGGGCGATCAGCGCATTGGTGTTGGCCGGGTTGCCGACCACCAGCACCTTGATGCCGCGGCTGGCATGGTCATTGATCGCCTTGCCCTGCACCGAGAAGATCGCGGCATTGGCCTCGAGCAAATCCTTGCGCTCCATGCCCGGGCCGCGCGGGCGCGCGCCCACCAGCAAGGCGTAGTCGGCGTCCTTGAAAGCCACGTTCGGATCGTCGGTCTGGACCACGCCGTGCAGCAGCGGGAAGGCGCAGTCCTTCAGTTCCATGACGACGCCGGAGAGCGCCGGCAGCGCCGGGGTGATCTCGAGCAATTGCAGGATCACCGGCTGGTCCTTGCCGAGCATGTCTCCGGCAGCAATGCGGCAAAGTAGCGCCTAACCGATCTGGCCGGCGGCGCCGGTCACCACGACACGAACAGGGGCTTTCATCGCAATCTCCTCGAGGGATCGAAGTTCAGGGGGAGGCCACGCCATGTCCAGCGGCGGCAGCCAGCGCCAGCGCCCGACGGGGATCGTAGCCGTAGATCACATCCTGGCCCACCACCAGCACCGGCACGCCGCGGGCGCGAAGGGCGCGATAAGCCTGCGCGCCTTCGGCATCGCGGTCGATGTCGAGCTCGCGGTACGGAACGGAAGCACGTTCGAGATCGGCGCGCAGGGCGCGGCAATAGCCGCACCAGTCGGCCGAGAGCATCACCACGCCATCGCTACCGGTGTCCCGGCGAGGATCACCGGCGGCCATGCCGCGGTTCGAATACAGGTGCACGGCCAGCGCGAGGCCGACGAACAGCGCGAGCAGGCGCGGCAGCGTCATCGCCGGTCTCAGGCCAGCGCCTTGCAAAAGGACTCGAAGCGGCGCAGGCCCTCGGTCAGTTCGGCGGCCTTGCAGGTGTAGGAAATCCGCAGGCCGTTGGGCTCGCCGAAGGCGCTCCCTGGCACGCAAGCCACGCCTTCGACCTCGAGCAGCGCGTTGCAGAAATCAACATCGTTGTCGATGCGCAGCTCGCCATGGCGCTTGCCGAAGGCGAAGCGGATGTCCGGGAAAGCATAGAAGGCCCCCTGCGGCCGCGGGCAACTCAGTCCCGGGATGCGCGCGAAGGTGGCCATGACTTCGTCGCGCTTGGCGGCGAACTCGCGGCACATGCGCTCGGGGATGTCCTGCGGACCGGTCAGCGCAGCCACGGCGGCGGCGCAGACCACTTCCGGCAGGTTGGTGATGTGGTTCGAGTTCAGCGTGACGAGTGCCTGCGCCATCGGCTCGGGCGCTGCCGCGAAGCCGACACGCCAGCCTGGCATGCCGTAGGTCTTCGACAGCGAATCGAGCAGGATGATGCGGTCCCGGAGCTGCGGGTGGGTCTTCAGCAGGTGTGCCCACCCGAGGCCGTCGAAGATCATCTGGTTGTAGATGTCGTCCGACAGGATCCAGATGTCGTGCCTGACCAACACCTCGCCGAGCGCGCGGATCTCGGCCTCGCTGTAGACCATGCCGGTCGGGTTCGAAGGGTTGTTGAAGACCAGCATCTTCGTCTTCGGGCCGATCAGCGCCTCGAGCTGGGCGGGTTGCAGCTTGTAGTCCTGGTCGGCGCCGCAGTGCGGCACCTTGACCTCGGCACCGAGGATTCGGGCGATGTCGATATGGCTGGTCCAGTACGGTGCCGGCAGGATCAGCTCGTCACCCTCCTCCAGGACCGCGTACATCGCGTTGAAGATCACGTGCTTGGCACCGACGCCCACGCACAGGTTCTTGCGCGAGTAGCCCGTGAATCCGTTGCGTTCGAGGTGCACCAGGTAGGCATCGAGCAGCGCGTCCGGGCCACGATTGGACCCGTACTGGCCCGAATCCTTGTCCAGCGAGGCCTTCGCCGCCGCATACACGTGCTCGCCCGGCAGGAAGTTCGGCACACCGATCGAGAAGCTGATGATGTCGCGGCCGGCAGCCTTGAGCTGCTTGGCCTTCTCGGCGACCTGCATGATCGCACTGGGAACGGCTCGACCCATGCGTTCGGCGAGCTGGGGCATCGGCGGACTCCGGCAGCAAAAGCGAGGGCGCGAGCATACACGCGGAGCTTGTAACGGTTGCTCGACCTTTGGCGGGCGGCAGCATCGGGCTGCCATGTCGCCGGAGGACAAGCGGGGCAAGGGGCAGGAGGCAGGGGCCCGGGTCTGCGGCAATGGTCATCAGCGGCGTGTATCCGGTCCCTTGCCCCCTGCCCCCTGCCCCACCGTCGTCAACCCGATCGTGCGGTTCGCTGCGCTCACCACACCGTACGCTCTCGCGCACGGCACAAACAAAACGGCCGGTGGCACGAAGCCACCGGCCGGGGAGAGCGCGTCGCGCTTCGACGCGCGGGAGAGCTTCAGAAGCGGTAGGCGAGGTTCACGCCGAGCACGATGGGATCGACGTTGGCGGTACCGATGTCGGCGCCGTCCAGTTCGGCATCGCTGTCGATGTCGACCCACCAGACCTGCGCACCCATCGACCAGCGGTCGTTGAGCTTGAACTCGAGGCCGGCTTCGGCGGCGAGGCCGAAGGAATTGTCGAGTTCGAGGTCGGCGCCCGGGATGGCGATCTCTTCGTCATAGATGAAGGTGTAGTTGAGGCCCGCGCCGATGTAGAAGTTGACGTCGCCCTTGGGGTTGAAGTGGTACTGCAGGGTAACCGTCGGCGGCAGGTGCTTCAGCGAGCCGGACTCGACGCCGTTGAGGTCGAAGTCATGCTCGAAGGGCCAGGCGGCCAGGACTTGGGCAGCGACGTTGTCGGTGAAGAAGTAGCTGACCGCGAGCGTCGGCTTGACGTCGGTGCCCACCTCGAGGTCGAGCGTGCCGGCCAGCGTGCCATTGTCGCTCTTCGGATTGACGTGGCCAAGGCCGAAACGCGCGACCCAGTCACCGGCCTCGTAGGCCTGGGCATTGGGGGCGAAGGCCAGGGCAGCGACGCCGGAAAGGGCCAGGGCGATCAGGGTCTTGTTCATCATGCACTCCATCGGGAAGGTTGAATCCGGTGTGCACAGACTGCCTTTTCGAAAAAGGGCCCTTTTGACGAAAATCAAACGAATCAGCCCCGGCGTGGAGCGAATGCTCGGACTTTGGTCGAAGGGCGAAACAAAGCGGGGCTGGGGGCTGGGGGCTGGAGAGAGTGCGCGGCGGCCCTGCGCCAGCACCTGGCAGTGTGGCGGGCGCGCGGAGCTGAAAGGCGAATGGCGCCTGGAGTGCTGCATCTGCTGCAGGCTCAGCCCCGGCCAAGGGCATTGGTCCAGCAAGCAAGCAGCTCCAAAGTGCCCGGGGTCGAATCGACTTGACGGGAATCGCGGACAGCGTCTCCTGCGTGCCCTCGTGCCCTCGTGCCCTCGATGCCCTTTCAGGGATACAAGCCGGCCACCCTCAGCCCAAGATCCTCCGGCCAGCCGAGCGCCAGGTTGAGATTCTGGATCGCCTGCCCGGCCATGCCCTTCACCAGGTTGTCGATCGCGACCATGACCGTGGCACTGCCGCGGCCGGTGGCGACGGCGATGTCGGCGAAATTGCTGCCGGCCACAGCCGCCACGCGCGGTGTGCCGCTGACCAAGCGCACGAAACGGGCGTCCGCGTAGGCGGCGGTGAATGCTGCCTCGAGCCCAGCGCGCGCCAGGCCCGGGGCCGGAAACACCAGCGTCGCGAAGATGCCGCGGACCAACGGCGCCGAGTGCGGCACCAGCGCGAATTCGAGCCCCCCGCCCTGCTCCGCCAGCGTGCGCCGGATCTCGCCCTCGTGCTGGTGCGCGAGCACCTTGTAGGCACGGAAATCCTGGGCGCGGGTGGGATGGTGCGTGGTCTCGCTGGCGCTCGCGCCGGAACCTGACGATCCGGTGATCGCCGACACCGCGACCCACCCGGGCACCTCCGCGCCAAGCGACTGCAAGGGCAGCAGACCCAGCTGGATCGCCGTCGCGAAGCAGCCCGGGTTGGCGATCCGGCGGGCACCGGAGAGGGCCGCGCGGCGCCATTCGCTGAGCCCGTAGACAAAGCGCCGGAGGTGCTGCGGACACGGGTGCGCCACTTTGTAGGCCTGCTCGAAGGCCGCCGGATCGTCGAGGCGGAAATCGCCGGACAAATCGACCACGGTCAGCCGCCCGGACAGCCCCGCTGCCTCCCACGCGGCCTCGAGTTCCTCGTAGCGGCGCGCGAATTCGCCGTGCGGCAGCGCGGCGAACAGCACGGGACACTCGCTGTCCGCGAGGCGCGCCCAGTCGATGGCCTCGACGAACGAGCCATCCATGAGGCCACGCAGGTGCGGGTGTACGTCGGCGACCGGCTTGCCGGCGTGCTGGCGGGCGGCGCCGACCACCGATTGCAGGCGCGGATGCCCCAGAAGTAGCCGCAACAGCTCGCCACCGCCGTAACCCGATGCACCAAGGATCGCGACGTCCATCGCCCCGCTCCTCAACCCAGGCGCCGCTGGACCAGTTCCAGCGCGAGGTCTCCAAGCGCGCGCGGATCGACACGGGCATTGCGTGCCGGGATGCCCAGGCGTTCGACGAAGCGCATGCCGACCGCGTTGTCGGTGGCAGGTCCCGCGACGATATCGACGCGGATGCCAAACTCGCGGGCGAGGTATTCGACGCCGCCAGCCACGCCAACCGGATCGTTGGCGCAGAACACGAAGCAGGCGCACTGGGCGCGCAGCTCGGGATCGGCCAGGATCGCCTGCACCCCGTACTCGCCCATGACGCCGTCGCCGGTCTCGGCGACGATGACGTCGGCGCCCCTGGCGGCCAGTGTGCTCAGCACCTTGTGCGCCGTCGGCGCCGCATTGTCCGGCCCCGAGCAGACCACGCCGGCATCGGTGAAGTCGGCGATGACCTCGGCGCCGTGATCGTAGAGGTGCAGCGTGTCGCGCATCAGCGAGATGCCGGTCAGCTTGGCACCGCCGACCTTGTAGCCGGCCTGGTGCAATGCCCGCACCATCGCGCTGCCGGCCAGGGTCTTGCCGGCATTCATGCAGGTACCGAGGATGAACACGATCGGCACCTTGGGGGCGCCCTGCACGCCGGTCAGCGCGTTGTGGCGGACGTGCGCAGGAATGCCCTGGCGCGACTGGAACTCGGGGAAGATCTGCACCTGCCCGAGCACTTCCAGTCCAAAGGGCCTGCCCACATCGGGGTTGTAGGACACGCAACGCCCCATCACGCCGCCGATGTTCAGCATGTTGATCGTGTCGCCGACCTTGAGCGACTCCGGCACCACGCCCTCGTAGCCGTGCAGCGCGTGGCGCTTGCCGAGCGCGCCGACGACGAGGTCACCGTCGTGCAGCGTCATCCAGCGCCCGTGGGTGTCCTCGAGCTGGTTGTAGGTGCTCTTTTCGCCATGCACGCGCACGGCCAGGACGGAACCCTCTTCGAGCAGGATGTCATCCGACAGGGTCAGGGTCCGCGACAACTTGAGGTTGCGCGTCACACTCGCAATCTTGTCTACCGTCAGCCTCACGACACGCCCTCCCGCGCTGCCAGCGCCACCTGCTGCGCCACCCCGAACAACTTGCAGTATCCCCTCGCCTCCTCGCCGGTCCACGCTTTCGCGCCCTCGCCGTAGCTGGCGACGCGCGACTGCATGAAGCTGTGCGGGGAGCGTACACCCTCGATCTCCGCCGCGCGCGGGCGCAGGCACAGACGGACTTCGCCAGTGACCGTGGCCTGGCTGGACTCGAGGAAAGCCTCGAGATCACGCGCCAGCGGGTCGAAGTAGTGGCCCTCGTGCAGCAGGCTGCCGTAGAGATTGCCGAGCGATTCCTTCCAGAACAGCTGCTTGCCGCTCAGCACCAGCTTCTCCAGTTCGCGATGGGCCTGGATCAGCAGGTGCGCGGCCGGTGCCGAGAAGCCGACACGCCCCTTGATGCCGAGGATGGTGTCGCCAAGGTGGATCGCGCGGCCGATGCCGTAGCGCTCGCCCAGGGCATTGAGTTCGGCGATCAGGGCAACCGGGTCGAGCGTGCGACCATCGATGGCCACGGGCACGCCCCGCTCGAAGGCGATGACGAGGCGCTGTTCGGAAAGGTCGGCCGGGATCGCGCCGCCGGGATAGGCGGTATCCGGCAGGTTCTGCCAGGAATCGTGGGTCTCGCGACCGCCGACCGAAGTGCCCCACATGCCCTCGTTGACCGAATAGGTCGTGGTCTTCGCCGGGATCTCGACGCCGCGTTCGGCCAGCCAGCGCGTCTCGTCCTCGCGCGACAGCGCCAGCTCGCGGATCGGAGTGATCAGCTCACGGCCCGGGCAGAGCGCGCGGAAGGCCACGTCGAAACGCACCTGGTCGTTGCCGGCGCCAGTCGAGCCGTGCGCAATCGCTGCCGCATCGAGTTCGTTCGCCAGCTCGGCCACGCGCCTGGACTGGCAGACCCGTTCGGCCGAGACCGACAGCGGATACAACTGGCCGCGCAGCACGTTCCCGTACAGCAGATAGCGCAGGTAGTCCTGCCAAAGCTCGGC
>JANJUH010000357.1 GCA_024710675.1 Lysobacterales bacterium | reverse complement strand
GGATCGAAGCCACCGGCCCAGCGGCGCGCGTGTGAGTCCAGGTAGGACTCGATCTGGAACTCGCTGGGGAAATGGCCTTCCTTCGGTCCGTCGAGGCGCTGGCGGCCGAAGCGCTCGCGCCATTCCTGCGGCGAGCGGTAGGTGGCGACACCGAGCTTGCGGGCCAGGCCCATGCCGCTGGCGACCTCGATGGGATCGCCGTAATCGCCGTTCTTCCAGGCCGGGTCGGCGCGCACGATCTGCCGTTGCAGCGAGCGCAGCGCGATCGCGAAAGCGCTGGAGCGCGCCGCGCAGGACATCAGGATCAGGTGCGGCGCCAGCTCGCGGTGGCGCAAGGCGATGGCGAGGGCCGTCATGCCGCCCATGCTCGGGCCGATCACGGCGCGCAGGCGGCTGATACCCAGTTCGCGGGGGACCGCCGCGGCGGCATCGGCGACGTCCTCGATCGACAGGGCCGGAAAGCGCAGGCGCCAGGGTTCCCCGTCGTCGGGATGTGGGCTGGCCGGGCCGGTCGAGCCCTTGCAGCTGCCCAGCGAGTTCACGCAGATCACGAACAGCCGGTCGGTGTCGAGGCTGCGGCCGCGACCGATCATCGGCTCCCACCAGCCCGGGCTGCCATCGAGCGGACCTGATGCGGCATGGGCGCTCGGCGACATGCCGGTAACGATCAGCACCGCGTTGTCGCGCGCCGCGTTGAGCGTGCCCCAGGTCTCGTAGGCGACCTGCGCCGCGGGCAACTCGCCGCCGCGATGCATGCGGAAGGGCGAGGGCAGGGCAAGGACGCGGGTGGCGTCGGTCATGCGCGAGGGATCGAACGGGGGAAAGGCATCATACAAGCCATGTACGCCAACTCCAGACCGGTCAGCAGCGCCCAGGCGGCAGTCCATCCGCGGCTGGTGGAGACGGTCCTGCGCCACCGTGATCATGCTTGGCGCAAGCCCTTGTCGCCGGCCGGGATCGAGGCGATGGCGATCGTACGGTCCTGGCTGGAAGAGGATCCCTTGACGCCCTGGGTGCTGGATGCCGGCTGCGGCACGGGTGCCGGCAGCCGGGCGCTGCTGCTGCGTGAGCCTGGGCTGCGGGTGCTGGGGGTCGACCAGTCGGCAGCCCGCCTGCGCCTGACCGGTTCCGGGCTGGTCGCCGAGCGCTCACCCGCGCTGCTGCTGATCCGCGCGCCGATGGAGGACCTCTGGCGCCTGTTGCTGGCCGAGGGCCGGCACCCCGCGCGCCAGTTGCTCTGGTACCCGAACCCCTGGCCCAAGCCCGAGCACCTGCAGCGCCGCTGGCATGGGCATCCGGTGTTCCCGGCCTTCGTTGCGCTCGGTGGAGAACTCGAGGCGCGCAGCAACTGGCGCATCTATCTGGAGGAACTGGCGCTTGCCCTGACGCTGTTCGATGGCGAAGCCGTCATCGAGGCGATTCCTGACGACCAGCCGTCCGTCACACCCTTCGAGCGCAAGTACCGAGACTCCGGACAGGCGCTGTGGATGCTCCGATGTCGCTTGCCTGGGGCCCCTCAGACCAGTTGCAGCCTTGCCAGCTCGGCGTAGAGCCCGCCTTCCGCCAGCAGCTCCTCGTGGCGGCCCTGGGCCACGATGCGACCCTGGTCGATGACGACGATGCGATCAGCCTTGCGCACGGTGGCGAGGCGATGGGCGATGACCAGTGTCGTGCGGCCGGCCATCAGCCGTTCCAGGGCCTGCTGCACGGCGCGCTCGCTCTGGGCATCGAGGGCGCTGGTGGCTTCGTCGAGGAGCAGGATCGAGGCATCGCGCAGCAGCGCGCGCGCGATCACCAGGCGCTGCTGCTGGCCACCGGAGAGGCGCACCCCGCGCTCGCCGAGGTAGGTGTCGTAGCCCTCGGGCAGCGCGGCGATGAACTCGTGGGCCTCGGCGGCACGCGCCGCTGCCTCGACTTCCTCGCGGCTGGCCTGCGGGCGGCCGTAACGGATGTTCTCGAGCGCCGTGGTGCCGAAGATCACGGGGTCTTGCGGGACCAGTGCGTAGAGGGCGCGCAACTCGGCCACGCGCAGCGTGCGCACATCGACGCCATCGATGGCGATGCGACCGGCCTCGGGATCGTGAAAGCGCAGCAGGAGCTGGAACAATGTGCTCTTGCCGGCCCCGGACGGTCCGACCAGGGCCACGGTCTCGCCGGCGCGCACCATGAGGTCGATGCCGTCGAGGGCGGCGCGGTCCGGACGCGAGGGATAGTGGAATCGCACGCCTTCAATGGTCAGCGCGTCCCGTAACGATGTCGGTGCGGCGACCGGCGCCGGCGGATCGGCGATGCCCGGGCGGATCGCGAGCAGTTCGGCCAGCCGGCCCATCGCACCCGAGGCGCGCTGCACATCGCCCCAGACCTCGCTGACCGCGCCCACCGAACCGGCGGCGAGCACCGCATAGAGCACGAACTGCCCCAGCTCGCCGCCCGACAGCGTGCCCGCCAGCACCGCCTTGGCGCCGATCCAGAGCACCAGCGTCACCGCTCCGAAGGTCAGCAGGATCGCCACAGCCGTCAGAGTGGCGCGCATGCGGATGCGCCGCTTGGCGGTCGCCAGGGTGCGCGCGACGGCCTCGCCGAAGCGGCCTGATTCGCGGCTCTCGGCGACATTGGCCTGCACCGTGTGGATCGCGCCCAGGGTTTCACCGGCCACGGCCGAGCTGTCGGCAATGCGGTCCTGGCTCTCGCGCGAGAGCTTCTC
>JANJUH010000353.1 GCA_024710675.1 Lysobacterales bacterium | reverse complement strand
GGTGCTGGTCGGCAACCCGGTCGAGCCGATCCCGACGCTGAGCCAGTGGAGCCTGCTGCTCCTCGGCCTGCTGGTCGGCCTGATCGGCGTGGCGATGGTGCGCCGCGACTGAGGGTGAAGACGGCGGAATCCGCGCCTTGTGCGGGTTCCGCCCTACGCTGAACGCAGAAGGCCGCCCCCGGGCGGCCTTCTGCTTTGTGCTGTAGGAGCGCCCTTGGGCGCGATCCGACCTCGCCGAAATCCCCGCTCGCGCCAGAGGGCGCGCCTACGCCGGCGCTACGGTTTCAAGGTAATCGGCAAGGCTCGGAACCCTTTTGGGAGCGCGCTTGCCGCGCGAAAGCGTTGGCTTCGAGGCAGGATTGATCGCGCCACAAGAGCCCTCCCAGGGAGCATCAGGCCAAGTCATGTCGCCCGCGTTGGCCGCTGCAGGCGGGCTACGCGGGGAGACCTCGCCGCAATCCCGCGCGGGTAGCGCCTGCGGCCACGCTGCCCGCCAATATGGGAGCGCCCTGGTGGCGCGATGTCGATGTGAACCGGTTCACCGCCACGGTCAGGGAAGGTGGGCCCAGCGGCCCCAGGTGTCCTCGGCCCGCATGCCATGCGATCACATGCCGTTGGTCGGATGATTGCCCAAAAGCCTTTTCACTCGCGTCGGCAATCGTTAACATCCGCGATGCAGTGAAAAGCGCCGCGGTGTTGGTGTGACTGGGCCGCGAACAAGAAAGCAGCAACGGGGATCAGACGATGACCATCAAAGCAACGTGGCTTGCGGGTGCGGTGTGCGCCCTGCTGGCTGGAGGCGCGGGCGCCAATGCGCCAGTGCCGCAGGCCGGCGCCAATGCCGCCGGAACGCCTTCCTTTCTCCCGCTCGGCGAGGGCGGTCCGGTCGTGCTGTACGACCAGACCAGCAATCCAGGCAACAATGGTGCTCCGGCGCAGAACTTCGAGCCGGCCCAGGATGCCTTCGACAATCAGGCCGCCGACGATTTCGAGGTCACGGCTCCGGCGGGATGGCTCGTCTCTCGAGTCAACTTCGTGATCACTCAACCCTTCGGTGGTACGCCGGACTCGGTGGACGTCGCGATCCACGCGAACAGCCCCGGCGGTGGTGACACGGATTTGCCTGGCGCGCCCATTTGCGCGTACACGGGCCTCGCTCCGAACCAGACCGGTGCCCCGGCGAGTGCGCTGAACGTCGAACTGCCCACGCCCTGCCAGCTTTCGCCAGGCCGCTACTGGGTGTCCCTGATCGCCAATCAGGACTTTGCCACCGACGGCCAGGTGTTCTGGTCGAATCGCACGGTGCAGTCCTTCTCGGAAGGCGCCTGGCGCAACCCTGGCAACGGTTTCGGTACCGGTTGCATCAACTGGGGCACGCAAACCGGCTGCGGCGTCGGCGGCGGCGTCAATCCGGACTTCCTTTTCCAGATCGTCGGCCAAGTGGCCCCCGCGATCGAAGTCACCAAGACCGTCGGCACGACGCCGGGCGTGTGCGCGGCGACCGACACGGCGACGATCACGGTCGGCGAGACGGTGTACTACTGCTTCCGGGCGACCAACACCGGTGGCGTCACCTTCGATGCGCATGACCTGGTGGACAGCGAACTGGGCGCCGTGCTGAACAATTTTGCCTTCACGCTGGCTCCGGGCGCGAGTTCGCCCGAAGTGATCGTGGCGGCCACGCCGACGGCGACGGTGACCAACACGGCGACGTGGACGGCGCGGACGGTCGAGCCCTTCAACTACATCCCGATCAACGGCACCGGCACGGCGCTGAACCTGACCGACGACGGCGAGGCGAACATCACGCTGCCGTTCAGCCTGACGCTGTTCGGGGTGACGTCGCCCAACCTGCGAGTGGGCAACAACGGCGGCATTCTCTTCGGTGTCACCACCGGTGATTTGAGCTTCAGCAATGGCGCCTTGCCGCGTGCGACGCCGGCCAATGCGATCCTGCCCTTCTGGGACGATATCGACGACGAAACCGGCAATGTCTACTGGCAGGTGCAGGGCGTGGCCCCGAACCGGGTGGCGATCGTCGAGTGGTTCAACCGCCCGCACTTCAACAATATCGGCGCGGTGACCTTCCAGGTGCTGATGTTCGAGGGCAGCAACCGCGTGGTGTTCCAGTATCTGGATGTCGATTTCGGTGATCCGGCCTTCAACAACGGCGCTTCGGCGACGGTGGGTCTGAACCAGAATTCGACGACCGCGACGCAGTTCTCGTTCAACACGGCTTCCTTGAGCAACAACCTGGCGATCTCCTTCCCGGCCTCGCCGCTGTTCAACGCGAGCGACAGCGACACCGCGACGGTGACGGTGCTGATTCCGAACATCAACGTGACGCCGGCCAGCGTCTCGGCCACCACGCCGGCTGGCCAGAGCACGACGCAGCCGCTGACTATCGCCAACACCGGCCAGGGCAACCTGAACTGGCAGATCGCCGAAGAGCCGGTGGCGATTCCGGGCGAGAACCAGACCCCCGCGGGCCCGGGAGGCCTCAAGGGTGAAGTGGCGACGGCCGAAGACTTCAAGCCGGCCGAGGGCGGCTCGTTCACGCCGCACAACGGCCCGATCTGGGAAGCCCCGCTGGCGACGCTGTTCGATAACGGTCCGCTGGTCACCCATCCGGCCGCGGGTCCCGGTGGAGCCCCGGCGAGCGCGCTGCAGACGGCGATTGGCCTCAACATCTTCGGCTTCGGGCATGCGGTGACCAGCGGTTTCCGGATGGCGGATGACTTCACGGTCACGGGTTCGGGTTGGCTGGTGAACCAGATCACCTTCTTTGCCTATCAGACTGGCTCGACGACGACCTCGACGATCAACGCGGTGAACCTGCGGATCTGGGACGGCCCGCCGGGTGCGCCGGGCAGCAACGTGATCTTCGGCGACACCAGCACAAACCGCCTGGCCTCCTCGGTCTTCACCGGCGTTTACCGCGTTCAGGACACGGCGCTGACGGGCAGCACCCGCCCGATCATGGCCAATACGGTCAACGTCGGCACCTTCCTGCCGGCCGGCACCTACTGGCTGGACTGGCAGACTGGCGGTACGCTGTCCTCGGGTCCGTGGGCTCCGCCGGTCTCGATCCTGGGTCAGACCGCCAAGCCGGGCAGCAATGCGCTGCAGTTCGATCCGGGGGCGATGACGTGGGGTCCGGCGCTGGACACGGGCACGGCCAACGCGGTGCAGGACCTGCCCTTCGTGATCGACGGCATCGGGGATTGCGACAATACTTCCGACGTCCCGTGGCTGAGCGTCAATCCGACCAATGGCACGACGGTTGGTGGCGCCAGCACGCCGGTGACAGTGGGCTTCAATGGCGCGGGTCTCTTGCCGGGCACCTACAACGCGCGTCTGTGTGTGACCAGCAACGATCCGGATGCGGGCCCGGGCAATGGCACGAACCTGGTGGTGGTGCCGGTCTCCTACACGGTCGATCCCTCGGCTGACCTGGCGATGACGCTGACCGACGCCCCGGATCCGGTGACGGCGGGTACCAACCTGACCTACACGGCGACGGTGACGAACCAGGGTCCGACCTTCGGCAACGATGTCAGCTTCACGCTGCCGCTGCCGGCCGGCACCAGCTTCGTCTCGGTGACCCCGAGCGCGGGTGGTTCGTGCAACGCCGCCAGTCCGGTGACCTGCACCTGGGCGGGTCAGACCGCCTCCGGTGCCAGCCGCAGCGCAACGATCGTCGCCCTGGTGGCAGCCAACGTCGCCGAAGGCACGATCCTGAGTGCCACGGCCACGGCCAGCTCGCCGACCTTCGACCCGAACCCGGCCAACAATTCGGCGACGACGACCACCACGGTCAACACGCGCGCCGATTTGGCCATCGCGCTGACGGCCTCGGTGCCGCAAGCCGACCTCGGCCAGACGGTGACCTTCACGGCCACCAGCACGAACCTGGGTCCGTCGGACGCGCAGAACGTGGTGCTGTCGATCACGCTGAGCCCGGACTTCCGCTATGGCAGCTTCGCCGCCAGCGCGGGTGGTGTGTGCACGGCGCCGCAGATCGGCACCACGGGCGTGATCAGCTGCACCTGGGCCGGTGCGACCCCGCCGGGTGGCGTGCGCACGCTGGCGGTGGACGCGGCGAGCTTCTCGCCGGGCACCAGCAGCATCCAGGCGGCGACGAGTTCGGATACGGTTGATCCGGTGCCGACGAGCAACAATGTCGCCAGCGTCTCGGTGCTGGTCGGCAACCCGATCGAGCCGATCCCGACGCTGAGCCAGTGGAGCCTGGTGCTCCTCGGCCTGCTGGTGGGTCTGATCGGCGTGGCGATGGTGCGCCGCGACTGAGGGTGAAGACGGCGGAATCCGCGCGAGTCGCGGGTTCCGCCTTGCGCTGAACGCAGAAGGCCGCCCCCGGGCGGCCTTCTGGTTTTGGGATGTAGGTGCGGCCGGGGGGGCGGACCCGGCGGGGCGCGCGGGCGCAGAGCGCCCACGGGGGGGGCGGGCGGGGGGC
>JANJUH010000342.1 GCA_024710675.1 Lysobacterales bacterium | reverse complement strand
ACAACCTGATCACCTGGGTGGAAAAGGGCATCGTCGAGGCGGCTGCCTTCAGCAACCAGGACTGGGACGAGCGTGTGCTGGCACGCCGCGACGCTCATCCGCCACTGCGCATCTTCCACGAGAGCAAGGCCTATCCGCGGGCACTCGAGTTGGTCCGCGGTGACCTGCCGCCGGCGATCGAGGCCCGGCTGCGCGAGGTGCTGCTGGCCGCGCACACCGATCCGGATGCCGCCGAGGCGCTGGCGGCCTATTCGCGCACCGAGCGCTTCGAGGAGGTGGATGACCAGACGCGTGCGGTGCTCGACGAGTTGCGCCGCGGCGTGGCGCGGGTGCGCGCCGAGTTGGAGTGACGCGGGTGCGCCTCGGACTGCACGGCAAGTTTCTCGCCATCCTGCTGGCGAGTACCTTGGCCTGGCTGGCCGTGGTGGCGGTGATCTGGCGCGCCGGTGACGAAGCGATCGACAGCATGCGGAGGGAATCGGAAGCCGCCTTCATCGAGCAATCGCGCTCGACCCTGGCCGATCGGGGCGCCCAGCTCGCCGGGCTGCTGTCGATCGGTCTCGCCAACCCGCTCTACTACTTCGACCTGCAGCAGGTCCGCGAGACCGTCACGCCGGCCCTGGCGCAGCCGGATGTGAGTTATGTGCGGGTCTACGATGTGGCCGGGCGACTCGTGCACGATGGCTCCGCGGATATCGACGACTTCGGCCAGCCGATGAGTGATGCACTCGCCACCGACATCATCGCCGCCCAGAAACCGCAGGTCCTGTGGTCCGAGGACCTGGTCGATGCCAGCGCGCCGATCGCGATCGGCGAGGAGCGCCTGGGCGGCGTCCGCGTGGGCCTGTCGCTGGCACGGATCGGCGAGGCCGTCGAGCGTGAGCGGGAGGCCGCCGACCGCCGCTATGCCGAGGCCTTCGCCGGGCCTGCGCACCTGCTCTACCTGGGCCTGTTCCTGCTCGGCGTCTGGTTCGTGGCGGCCATGGTTTTCGTCGCCCGCGGCCTGGTCTTGCCGATCCGGGCACTGGCGCGGCATGCGGGAAACATCGAGCGTGGCCAGCCGGTCGCGCCGCTCGATTCGCGCCGGCAGGACGAACTGGGCGAGCTGATCCGCGCCTTCGGCCGGATGAGTGAGGCGGTGCGCCGCCACGAGCAGGACATCCGTCGGCTCGCTTACTACGACAGCCTGACCGGGCTGGCGAATCGCCTGCGCTTTCGTGAAGTCCTCGAATCGACCCTCGCGCCCGGCTCGCTGGCGCCGCCGCTGGCCCTCCTGTTCATCGATTTCGACGATTTCAAGCGCATCAACGACACCGTCGGCCACGATGCCGGCGACCGGGCGCTGGTCGAGTGTGCGCGCCGGCTGGAGCGGGCCATCGGCGTGAAGGATGGCGCGACTTTTCCCTTCCTGGCGCGTCTGGGTGGCGACGAGTTCGTCGTGCTCCTGCTGGCACCGGAGCGTGAGCAGACCCGGGCGCTGGCCATGGGTGCGGCCGAAGCGGTGATGGCGGCGATGAGCGTGCCCATCGAAGTCGCGGGCCACCGGGTGCAGCTCGGCGCCAGCATTGGTGTCACCCTGCATCCGGACGACGCCCGCAACCCGTCCCTGCTGGTCAAGTACGGTGACCTCGCGATGTACGAGGCCAAGCGCGAGGGCAAGGGCGGTTATCGCTTCTTCACCAGTGAGCTGACCGAACTGGCCGAGGAGCGGTTGGGACTGGAGCATGCCCTGCGGGAAGCGCTGGAGAAGGGTGAACTCGAGCTCGCCTACCAACCGATCCTGGCGACCCGCGGCGGTGCGGCGGCGGGTTTCGAAGCGCTGCTGCGCTGGCACAGCAGGACCCGTGGCGAAGTGCCGCCCGCGGTCTTCGTGCCGGTGGCCGAGGCAACCGGGCTGATTCACGCACTGGGTGCTTACGCGCTCGACCGCGCGGTGCGGGACTGCGCCGCCTGGCAGCAGAGATGGCCCGGATTGCCGGTGGCCGTCAACCTGTCGCCCCGGCAATTGCGCCAGGTCGACATCGTCGAGCAGGTACGCGCGGTGTTGGCCCGCCATGCCCTGCCCGCCGAATGCCTGCACCTGGAGCTGACCGAATCCAGCCTGCTGCACGACGAGGCGCGTGCCGTCGAGGTGCTGGCCGAGTTGCGGGCAACCGGCGTGCGCCTGTGGCTGGATGACTTTGGCACCGGATTCTCGGGCCTGAGTCATCTGCGCCGCTTCCGCGTCGATGGCGTCAAGATCGATCGCAGCTTTGTCGGTGACATCCTCACCGACCCGGAAGACCTGGCCTTGGCCAGTGCGGTCATCGCGATGGCCAAGTCGCTGGGCATGCAGGTGATCGCCGAAGGCGTCGAAACCGAGGCCCAGCTCGCCCTGCTGGCGCAGCGCGGTTGCGATCTGGTGCAGGGTTTCCTGTTCAGCGAGCCGGCCGCCGTCGCCGAGATGCCGCAGCGCCTCGAGCGCTCGGCGCGCGCCGCGCTGGCACGCGAGACGATGGCGGGCTGATGGCCACGCAGGCCTGGCTGCCGATCCTGCTGCTGCTCGGCAGCAACGTGTTCATGACCTTCGCCTGGTACGGGCACCTGCGCCACAAGCACGCGCCGTTGCTGACGGCGATCGCCATCAGCTGGCTGATCGCGCTGCCCGAATACATCCTGCAGGTACCCGCCAATCGCCTCGGGCACGGCCATTACAGCGCCGCGCAACTCAAGACCATCCAGGAGATCATCACGCTGAGCGTGTTCTGCGTGTTCTCGGTCACCTACCTCGGCGAACCGATCCGCTGGAACCACCTCGTGGCCTTCGGCCTGATCGTGCTGGCAGCCGGATTCATGTTCCTGCCGGGAGACCCGTAGGGGCGCCCTTGGGCGCGATCGAGACCGCGGCAGCGCCTTTCGCGCGCAGAGCGCGCTCCTACGGGTGCGGTGGTTCGCGCGCCTTCGGTAGGAGCGCCCTTGGGCGCGATCGGGACCGCGGCAGCGCCTCTCGCGCGCAGAGCGCGCTCCTACGGGTGCGGTGGTTCGCGCGCCTTCGGTAGGGGCGCCCTTGGGCGCGATCGGGACCGCGGCAGCGCCTCTCGCGCGCAGAGCGCGCTCCCACGGGTGCGGTGGTTCGCGCGCCTTCGGTAGGAGCGCCCTTGGGCGCGATGGGGGCCGCGCCAGCGTCCTTGCGCGCGTGGCGCTCGCGCCTACACCGGCTGCGTCGCGAAGCGCGTCTCGTACAGCAGCTGCTCGACCTCGGCCTTCTGCCCGGCATCGAACTGGAAGCCGAGGTGATCCTCTCCGCGGCGCACCAGCGTGGCCGTCACCTCGACCACCGTGTCCTGGTCGAAAATGAAGAAGAGCCGGAACGGGCCCGGGGTGTCATCGCCAAAAGGCAAGGGACGGACGACGCGCGCGCCGCCGGCAGAGATGTCCTGCGCATTGCTGAGGTAACCGCCACGGGCGGCGGCGATCAGCACGGCAACGGCGCTGATCTCGGTGCGAGGATGGCGGCGCTTCTCGAATCCCTGGGCCATGGGACACTCCGGGGCGTCGGATGCAACATAGTCGGACCGGCCCGGAGGCACAAGCGCCGGATCGTGACATTCGTCGCGGGTTTGGTGGAAGAAAGAGCGGGGAAGAAAGAGCGGGGCTGGGGGCTGGGGCGAGTGCGCGGAGGGCTTGGCGCCAGATCGTTGGGATATCGCGTGCGCATCAAGCACGGCGTGAACAAGCGAACCATCGGCCCTGGCTGGACGGATCGATCGTCGGCGTTCTCGCTGAGAGGCTCACGATTCGGGCATCTGCCCAAAAGGCGCACGCCGAGGTCCTTCCCGGTTGCCGCTCGACCACGGCGCACTCGCCCCAGCCCCCAGCCCCCAGCCCCGCTTCTTCTCCAAGGCCCCCAGCCCCGCCCTTCGTTTCTTCATGCCTCTCTGCGCAACACCTCCATCGGCGGCGTGGCGGTTACGCCACGCAAGGTCAGTACGCCGGCGGCCAGGCACAGCGCGGCTCCCACGGCGGCGCCCAGCGGCACGACCTCCCAGGGCATGCCGTAGTCGATCTGGAAGACCCGGGCGGCCAGGATCCAGCCCGTGACCAGGGCCGCAGCGCCGCCGAAGCCGCCGCCAAGGACGCCGATCGCACTCAGTTCGATCCATTGCGTGCGCGCCAGCAACGCGCGCGGCGCGCCCAGGCTGCGCCACAGCGCGACATCGAAGCGCCTCGCGCCGGCGGTCACCGCCATGGCTGCCAGCAACACGCAGACTGCGGCCGCCAGGGCACACCAGAAGATCGCCGACAGGCTCTGCACCACGGCCTCCACCACGGCCAGCACCCGCTTCAGGATCGCCTCGACGTCGATCAGGGTGACGTTAGGGTACTCGCGCAGCAGCGGAGCCAGCGCGCGCCCCTGCTCGGGACTCGCGTGGAAGCTGGTGACCCAGG
>JANJUH010000330.1 GCA_024710675.1 Lysobacterales bacterium | reverse complement strand
GCGCGCTGGTCACGCGCCCGGCCTGCGTGCTCGGCGACGAACCCACCGGCAACCTCGACGAGCGGACGGCGGCCGGCGTCTACGAGTTGATGCTGGAGCTGCAGCGCGAGATCGGCACCAGCCTGGTCATCGTCACCCACGACCGGCGCCTGGCGGCACGGATGGACCGCGTGCTGGAGATGAGCCGGGGTGGGATCGTGGAGGTGGGGGCGTAGCGGTCGCAGAGGGTCGGGACCCGGAACCCGGGACCCGAAAGAGCGGCGTCATCGCGAGGGCCGCAACGCGGCCCGTGTCGATCTCGGTACCCTGAGATGGCTTCGTCGCCCTACGGGCTCCTCGCCATGACGTTCCGAAAGCGCATGCAGGGCAGAACCGCGGCACCGCCGCGATTCCGCCGTGGCATCTGATCTGGCGATGGAATCCCGTTGCCGATGGCGGCGGGGTTCACTCCTTGCGGCGTCTTGAGGGCGCCCGGCTTTCGGTCCCTCCCCAGAAACCTCAGTCTTCGCCCTCGTCCACCACCTCGGGATCGGTGCTGCTGAAGCGATTGCCATGGCTGTCTTCGAAGATGATCTCGAGGCCGAAGCGGGTTTCCTGCGAATCACAGTTGATGTTGCTCAAGATCAACGACTGCCCATCCTTGGGGACTGCCCATGTGAGCTCATCGTTCGAGCGAAAGGGATCCCGTTGCAAATTGATGCCGCGGATCTTGTAGCCCTTGGTCGCCATCGCATAGGTGATCGTGGCGGTTTGACCGAAGGGCACGTTGTTCACTTCCGCACTGAAGGCAATCTGATAGCCGGGAAAACTGCCGGTGATGCTGACGTTGATGGTCTGGTTCATGGGATCTCCTTGGTGTCTTCGGATTGCAGCATGGCCTCGATTCGGGCATCGAGTTCAGCGAGGCGGTTGACTTCGACCGGGGGCATGGCGGCCAGCATCCTGGCGAGCCGGAGAAAACGCAGTTTCACACCGTGACGAGGCGCCAGCGCCTTGAGCATGGTGTCGATGGCTGCGCGCTGGCTGTTCGCCAACTCAGGATCGACCTTGGCGAGCAGGTCAATCAGTTCGACAGCGCGATCGGCAAGGCGAAATTCCGGTCGTGCAGGGTCGCTTGCGCCAAGGATCTCGTCCAGCATGGAGGCGGCGCAGCCCGTGTCGGCGCGGGCGTGGCTGTGTGCGATGCAGGCCGTTGCCGCCAGCGAAAGGTGGTCACCCTTCGGAAGCGCATCGATCGACAAGGCCTGGAGGCCCTGATCGCCGAGCTGGGCCGCATCCTTTGCCGCGGCACTCCCTGCTCCTTCCAGGCGAGCCAAGCTGAAAGCCACCCGCGCAAGCATCGCCTGGCGCCTGGGCTGGCTGGGGTCATTCGCGACGTCGGCCTTGGCGAGGTCAAGCGCCGTGCGCAGATGTAACCGGGCTTCGTCTCCTTGCTCGAGGTCGGCCAATACCTGGGCATGCGCGAGTCGCGCATCGATTTCGCGCTGGCGTTGCCTGGCTTGCTCCGGGTGTGCCCGGCCATAGGCCTCGATCAATTCGATGGCTGTTGAGCGCTGGCGTTTCGCCTCCAGTGGACGGCCCAATTCAGCTTCGGCATTGGCGATCCAGGACAAGGTGTTGGCGTGCGACAGCGTGATGTCGTCGCCCGGCTCGCTGCCGAAATCCCGGTAAAGCGCCTCAGCTTTGGCGAAATGCGCCAGTGCATCCTCAAATCGAGTCTCGGCTTCGGCGAGTGCCCCCAAATTGTTCTCCGCGTACGCGATCTCGAGCTTGCCCTTCACCTGATCCGGCGCGATCGGGGCGTAAGCCTCCGCATGCCGCAGATAGGCTTGCCAATGCGGCAAGGTTTCCGCATAGCGCCGCTGGCGGAACTCGACGAGGCCACGGTAGAAGGCAATCTGGCCGAGTTCGAAGACGATGTCGGCGTGTTCAGGGCCGCCAGTGCCGGCGAAAGGCTCGAGCAGGGTGTCGGCTTGCGCCAGCGTGTCGGTGGCGATCGGGAACTGCTGGCGGGTGGCTTGCACTTCGCCGAGCGTGCGCAGGGCGCGGGCGCGGGCCAGCGCGCTGGCGGCATCGGAGCCGGCGTTGGCGCCGCCGAGGTACTTCAGGGCCTCGCTGCCGATGCCGTCGAGCAGGTCCAGCCGGCCGATCGGGCGCAGCTTGTCGGCGAAGTCGCCGAGCATGTAGCGGATCAGGCCCTCGGCATCGTTGCGGCGTTGTTCGGCCAGCAGGCGCGCCGCCTCGGCCTGTGCCCGCCCGGAGCGCGCCTCGGCGAGGCCATAGAGCGCCAGCACCGCGCCCGACACCAGCGCCAGCAGCACCAGGCCTGCGGCGACGCTGGCCAGCGCATGGCGACGCAGCGCGCAGCGCAAGCGATACAGCGTGCCGCCGCCCATCGCCTCGACCGGCTCGTGATCGAGCCAGTGTTCGAGATCCTCGGCCAGCGCGGACACCGACTCGTAGCGGTCCTCGCGCCGCTCGGCCATGGCTTTGGCGGCAATGGCGCGCAGCTCCGCTGGAATGCGCGCCAGTCTTGCGCTGTCGGTGCCGCCCGCCTTGCGCGCCGCGAGGCTGTCGGTGAGGACGGCACGAATCTCGGTGCTGCGAAAACCGCTGGCGGGTTCGGCGACGCCGGCCAGCCGACACAGGCACTCGGCCAGCACGACGCCCAGGGCGTAGACATCGACCCGGATATCGATGCCGTGCCCATCCGGATGGCGTTGCTCGGGCGCCATGTAGGCCACGGTCCCGGCGATCTCCGGAGAGACCACGCCGGCGCCCTTGGCGTCGGCCGCAATGGCGATGCCGAAATCGATCAACTTGGGTTGCCAGCCGCCCTCGACCGCTTGCACCAGGATGTTCGCCGGCTTGATGTCGCGATGAATCAGGCCGCGCTGGTGGGCATGCTGGATGCCGCGGCAGATCTCGAGCATCAGGCGCACCAGCGCGTGAGTGTCCGGCTGGTGGCGGGCGATGTGCGCGCCCAGGGCATCGCCCGGCACGTACTCCATCGCGAAGAACAGCGAGCCGTCGGGCAGCCGTCCGGCATCGAAGATCTGCGCGATCGCGCGGTGGGCGAGTTGCGCCAGCGCCTGGCGCTCGACCTGGAACCAGGCTTCGGCCAGCGCGTCGGTGGGCCCGGCGCGCATGATCTTCAGCGCCACCTCGCGCACGAAAGGCTCGCGCTGCTCGGCCCGCCAGACCACGCCCATGCCGCCTTCGCCCAGCCGCTCGCGCAGCACGAAGGGGCCGATGTGCAGGCCCGGCGTCCACTGGCTCGTGCTGGCGGGCAGCTCCGACCAGCCCTCGACCAGCGTCGTCGGGCGCAACGTGTCCCAGCGCTGGGTTTCGGACACGGGCTGGGATCCCGACGGTGGCGACGAGCGGGAGACTAGCGGAAGACGTGAAGAATCGTCAGGCGGTGGGCTTGGGCGACACCCACATGCGCACGACCGCGCGGAAGACCTCCTCGCCGGCCGGATCGCGCACCGAGACGCGCGCTTCGCATTCGGCCGCCCCCTGCAACTCGCGGGTGCCTTCGACGAGGGCTTCGCCGCGCATCCGGCCGCGCGCCTTCTTCAGGTACTCGACCGTCATGCCCTTCGGGATCCAGCGCTGGTCCGGACGCATGGCGGCATCCGTGGCCAGTCCAGCGGTGAACTCGGCGAGGTTGCAGAGCGCGATCGCGTGCACCGTGCCGATGTGGTTGTGGACCGCGCGGCGGTCGGCGATGACCGCCACGCAGCGACCGGGTTCGAGCGTTTCGAGCAAGGGCCGGATCGAGGCGAAGTAGGGCGCCCGGAAGCAGATCAGGCGACTGGCGAGCCAGCGTCCCGGCGCGGATCCGCCGAGACGCTGCCACAGCCTGAGCGCGGCGCTCACGCCGCGTTCTTCAGCGCCGGCCGCGCCGGCTCCTTGTCGACCGGCGGACGGCGACCGGCCACCAGATCGGCGGTGTCGAAGTCATCGACCGCGATGATCGCCTGCGTGGCGACACGTGCGCGCTCGAGCAGATCGAACTCGGCCGTGGTCAGCACGCCGCGTTCGACGGCCTGCGCCGCCTGCGCGGCGTAGTCGCCGGCATCGAGCTGGCCGGTCTTGACCGCCTTGGCGAGCTTGCGCTCGATCGGGTCGGCTTCGATCGCCAGCGCCAGCGCGGCGATGCACTGACCGGCCGGGTGCGTGGCGGTGGCTTCGAGGAAGCAGAATTCGCCGAGACGGTCGCGGGCTTCGTTCGGGTACATCAGCAGCGTGGCGACGCGGCGACCGAGGCGATCGCCGGGCGGCGATTCCAGGCGGCCGAGCGGGAAGACCAGCACGCGCAGCGCCCAGGCCACCGGGCGCACCGGGAAGTTGCGCAGCATGCCGTCGAGCGCGTTCTGGATGCGCCAGATCGACTCGTGGAAAGCCCAGGCCAGAAGCGGGCGGTCGAGTTCCGGCCGTCCCTGGTCCTCGTAGCGCTTGAGCATCGCGCTGGCCATGTAAAGGTAGGACAGCACATCACCCAGGCGCGCCGAGATGCGCTCCTTCTGCTTGAGCTTGCCGCCCAGCACCAGCATCGCGGTGTCCGCACACAAGGCGAGCGCGGCGCTGTAGCGCGAGAGCTTGCGGTAGTAGCGGCGCAGGTAGGGATCGCTGGGTGCGCTGCCGATGCGGCTGTGGAAGAGGCCGTAGACGAAGGCGCGGCAGGCGTTCGACACCGCGAAGCCAACGTGCTGGCAGAGCACGCGGTCGAACTCGCTGGCGCGGCGCTCCGGATCGGCGATCGCCGCCGCCTCCATCAGCTTCAGCACGTAGGGATGGCAGCGCACCGCGCCCTGGCCGAAGATGATCATGCTGCGGGTCAGGATGTTGGCGCCTTCGACGGTGACGCTGATCGGCGCGCCCTGCCAGGCCCGGCCGAGGTAATTCTTCGGTCCCAGGATCACCGCCTTGCCGGCGTGGATGTCCATCGCGTCCTGGATCACCGTGCGGCCGAGTTCGGTGGCGTGGTACTTCGCGATCGCAGAGGGCACGGCCGGCTTCTCGCCCTGGTCGACGGCAGCGGCCGTCATCCGGCTGGTGGCGCTGATCAGGTAGGAGAAACCACCGATCCGCGCCAGCGCTTCCTCGATGCCCTCGAAGCGGCCGATCGACATGCCGAACTGCTTGCGGATGCGCGCGTAGGCGCCGGTGGCGAGCGCGGCGATGCGCATGCTGCCGGTCGAGGTCGAAGGCAGCGAGATGGCGCGGCCGACCGACAGGCACTCGACCAGCATGCGCCAGCCTTGCCCAGCGTAGGCCGGGCCGCCGATCAGGCACTCGATCGGCACGAACACGTCCTTGCCACTGAGCGGGCCGTTCTGGAAGGGAATGTTCAGCGGCAGGTGGCGGCGGCCGATCTCGAGGCCGGGGGTCGAGCGCGGGACCAGCGCCAGGCTGATGCCGATGTCTTCCTTGTCGCCGAGCAGGCGCTCCGGGTCGAGCAGCCGGAAAGCGAGTCCGATCACGGTCGCGACTGGTGCCAGCGTGATGTAGCGCTTCTCGAAGGTCAGCCGGATGCCCAGGACCTCCTTGCCGTCGACCAGCTGCTTGCAGACGATGCCGAAGTCAGGGATCGAGGTGGCGTCGCTGCCGGCATTGGGATTGGTCAGGCCGAAGCAGGGGATCTCGCGGCCGTCGGCCAGGCGCGGCAGGTAGTGGTTCTTCTGCTCCTCGGTGCCGTAATGCAACAGCAGTTCGGCCGGGCCGAGGGAATTGGGCACGGCAACGGTGGAACTGACGGTCGGGCTGATGCTCGACAGCTTCTG
>JANJUH010000251.1 GCA_024710675.1 Lysobacterales bacterium | reverse complement strand
ACGCCTGCTCGGCTGGATGTACGCCACCCGCACCGGCGCGCGACGCCTGCGCGCCGGCCTGCCCGCGGACTGGCGTGTCGGCAACAAGACCGGCACCGGGCGTGACGTCGGCACGACCACCAAGTGCAACGACATCGCGATCGTCCACCCGCCGGGCAAGGCCCCGATCATCGTCTGCGCCTACTATGACAGCGGCGAGTACACCGACCAGATCGAACCGCGGCACGAGGCGGTGTTGGCCGACGTCGGGCGGATCGCGGCGGAGTGGGCGCTGGGTTGAGGCCGCGAGGGCGGAAGTCTCTACGCGCGCGGCCTATTCGAAGCCGTCGACCAGCAGAGATTCCACCGGGACGACGAGGGGTGCCGGCAAGGATGCCGGCGCCCACCAACGCACGGTATCGGTGCCACCGAGGTAACGGACCTGGATCTGCTTCCGACCGCTTAGCGTCCAGCGAATCGTGCAACCCGCTGTCGCCGCATCGGCCGATGTCGGCACCAGGTGTTCGGTCGTGCAGGATCCGCCGGGCGCCGCCGCAATCAGGACCCTGCCCTGCGGGGCGCTGCCGGCACTGGCTACCCTGACCTTGATCGTGACCGGTTCACCCAGCGCAGGGCGGAGAGGACTGATTCCAACGTGTTCGATCAGCGTCGGAATCTCCGGACCGAAGCGCCCGATCTCCGGCATGACGCGAGACCCATGGTGCATCCGTCCCGCCGCGAAGAGGGCGCCCTGGTGCACCGACATCGATCCGACCATCGCCCCGCCATCGCCGAGCCCGGGGATGTTCCCCAGCGGGCGCCAGAAGTCGCCGTCGAAATAACGCGGAAACACGTTTCCGGCGGAGATGAGCGCGCCCTCGAACTCCGTCAAAGCTGAGATATCAGCGTTCGAGAACAGCCAACCGACCCGAGCCCAGGCGGACCCGTTCCAATGCCAGACCCCGTCCCGATCGGGAGTGGTACCGACATACAGGCCATCACCCCCGGAGTACAGACGCTGCACGGGCGCGAGCGCAGCGCCATCCAGTGCTTGCCAGTCGGCGCCGTCCCAGCGTGCGATCTTGCTGGCCTGGACACCTCCAGCCGACGAGAAAAAGCCACCTGCGTAAAGCACTCCCCGATGCACCACCAAGGAACGAACCGCTCCGTCGAAGGGCTCGCCCAAGTCATGCCAGCCTTGCGCATCCCAACGGGCGACGCGCCCCAGCGACGAGGATCCGGACAAACGGAAAGCCCCCGCCGCCACCACGGCACCCTGGTACTCCACCAGAGCCTGTACGATCGTATCGGCCAGCCCCTCTCCCATTGCTTGCCAGTGTTGGCCGTTCCAACGCGCGATGTTGAGCGCAGGCTCGCCGCCCGCGCTCGCGAACGAACCCGCAGCGATCAGATCGTCCCCGTGAACCAATAGGGACCCGGCCGAACCATCCGTCCCGCCGCCCAAGGGTTGCCAGGCCCTTCCGTCCCAAGCCGCCACCCCACGGCCGCCTGGCGAACCGAGCACTCCAAAGTTGCCCCCAATGACCCATTGACCACGGAACTCGAGGGCATCCAGGGCGGGAAGGCTGAGCCCTTCGCCCAGGGCCTCCCAACGCAGTCCCCGACGCCATGCGACCCGGCTGGCCGCCCGCTCACCGATGGTGGAGAAGAATCCCCCCGCGATGACGACGTCCGAATCGATTGCGATGGCGCGTACGGCAAGGTCCGGATCGAGACCGCTATTGGACCAACGCTGGCCGTCGAACTCGGCCAGTGCTGGAGCGGCAATATTGTCGATGGAGCGAAAGTTGCCACCGGCATGGAGCCTTTCACCCTCCACGGCCAGGGCCCGAACTTCTCTGTCAGCCCCATCGCCGAAGGGCTGCCATGACGCCCCGTCCCAGCGCGCGAGGTTGCGCGCCGGCAGGCCACCGGCGGTCTCGAACTGCCCGCCCGCCACCAGCGCTCCCCGGTAGCTGGACAAGGCGTAAACCGGTCCACCGACGCCGGAACCGAGCGCTTGCCAGCGCGTCCCGTCCCAGCAACTGACGTTACGCAGCACCGTGCCATCGCCTGGAGTCCGGTCGAAGATGCCTCCCGCACAGAGCCGACCCGAATGAATGCCCAGGGACCAGACTCCGGGACCGATGGAGCCCTCCAGGCCGCCTCCGAGCACGGTCCATTGCCTTCCGTCCCACCGGGCAATGTTTCGGCCAGCAGTAGCGGAGCCAGGTACGGAGAACCGCCCCCCTGCGTAGATGGAGGCCCCATCGGAAGCGAGCGCGAAGACCTGTCCATTCACACCCGCGCCAACCGTTTCCCACTCGCTGCCCGTCCACCGCGCGACACCGAAGGCAGTGCTCGCGCCGGGCAACCGCAGGCTCCCGCCGGCGTAGAGATCCCCGCGATGGACCGCCAAGCTGTAGACCGTCCCTGGCAACCCTTCACCGATGGGTGCCCATGCGCGCCCATTCCAGATCGCCACGCCAGAGACCTGCACGCCGCCGGCGGCCTGGAACTCTCCTCCGATGACCCACGTCGGTCCGGTTCCGTCGTCCCAGCGGACGATCGCTCGGACCGTGCCATCCGGGCCGCCGAGCGTCGGAAAGGCCGCGGACCAGTCGTAGTCGCCGAATCGTGCTCCGGCGATTGCCTTGCCCGAACCGGGAGCGGCCGTGACGTCAGTCGATGAGTTTGGGCGCGATTCGAGCGGCAGCGGATGCCCAGGGGGCACCGGGTCCGAGCTTGACGCCAGCCCGGGCACAGCCGCGAAACTCAGGAAGACCGCCATCAGCGCGGGTGCTGGAACTCCTGCGGGCACGGAGCATCCTCGGGAACAACGGATCTTGTTTGAAGAATAGCCGCTCCGCGATGCAGTGATTCACACTCGTGGTGCGTTACTCACCGATTGGAGCCTTCCAGCCCGTCCACGAACAAGGCCTCGACCAGCACCGTCACCGGGGTCAGCGCCTGATGGCTGCGGCAGCCGCCCGAAGGCTGGCCGCAGTCCTCGATCAGGAAGGCGCGCAGGATCACGGTGCCACCATGCTCCGGGGCGGTCCAGTCGAAAACCAGGTCGGATTGCGACTTGACCTTCGCGCTGGTGTGGCTCAGCGCCCACTGTCCGCACGGTGCGGGGGCCGGGATGTGCTGGTAGAGGCCGGCGCGGTCGAGAGTGAAGCTGCCGGCGCCGGCGCTCGGGCCGGACTTGGCCCACAGCAGCACTCCGCGCACCTCACGCGCCGGATCGCTATTGCGGATGCGCACCTGCTGCCCTTGCCCCGGCACGTACCAGGGCCGGACCTCGATGCCCCATCCGGTCGGCGGCGGGTCGGCCAGCGTCGGGCTCATCTCGACCAGGGGCAAGCTGTTCACCTCGCAGATCGGCGAGCCGAGCGAGAAGGCCGACGCTGCAATCGGCGCGAGCAGCGCGGGCAAGGCAAACAGGATGCGGGCAAAACCAGGGACCATGGGCCAACGATGCGACCGTCGGGCGGTGCTGGCAAGCCGACAATCGGCAAAGCCGGTCACACCAGAGCCCGCCGATCGCAGTTAGGATTGGTCACGATGTCGGCCCTGGGGGGAATCCGGATGTCCTTGTTTCGTTTGTTGGCCTGCGCCGGCCTGCTCGGCCTGTCGGCGCCCACACTCGCCAACACCTCGCTTTTCGCCGCCGGCTTCGACCAGGCGCCGGAGGGCCCGCATACCCGCGCCGAAGCCCAGCGCTTCCTGACCCAGGCCACCTTCGGGCCCACCCTGCCCGAGATCGAGCGCCTGTACCGCATCGGCTACCACGCGTGGCTGCAGGAGCAGCTCGCGCAGCCGGCCTCACGCCAGTTGCCCTTTCTCGACGGCTTGATCCACGCTGCGATCGCCGCCGGCCAGCCGATCGAGGTCTGGCAGGACAGGCGCCAGGAGATCTGGTGGCGCAACGTGCTGCAGGAGCCCGACCAGCTCCGCCAGCGCATGGCCTTCGCACTCTCGCAGATCCTCGTGGTCTCCGACCAGAACGGTGCGCTCGAGGGTAATCCGACCACCCTCGCCCACTATTACGACCTGCTCTCGGAGCACGCCTTCGGCAATTACCGGACGCTGCTCGAGGAGGTCACGCTGCACCCGGCGATGGCGCACTACCTGTCGATGTTCAAGAACCGCAAGCCCGATGCGGCACTGAACATCCGCCCGGACGAGAATTACGCGCGCGAGATCATGCAGTTGTTCTCGATCGGTCTCGTTGAGCTCAATCCCGACGGCACGCCGGTCGACGGCGACCCCGGCACACCCGGCGTGCAGACGGTCCCGAGCTACGGGCAGGCCGAGATCCAGGGCTTCGCCCATGTCTTCACCGGCTGGAACTGGTCGACCTGCGACCCACCGACGGCGCCGGAAACCAGCCCTTCCTTCAACTGGTGGAGCTGGCTGTACTGCGGCTCCGGCCCGGGCAGCCAGGACTGGCGCCTGCATCCGGGCTGGCGCACGCCGATCCTGCCCTGGGGCGAAGGCACGGCCTTTGGCGACATCTACCACGCCAGCACCGGCAGCAAGACCCTGCTCGATTATCCCGGCGTGAGCCTGCCCGGCGGCGTGCTCGGCCCCGGCGGTGGCGCCCGCGGCAATCTGGACCTGGCGCTGGACAACCTCTACAACCACCCCAACGTCGGCCCCTTCCTCGCGCGCCGGCTGATCCAGCGCCTGACCACCAGCAATCCCTCGCCGGCCTATGTCGGCCGGGTGGCGGCGGTCTTCGCCAACAACGGCGCCGGCGTGCGTGGCGATCTCGGCGCGATGGCGCGCGCGATCCTGCTCGACCCGGAGGCCCGCAATCCGGCCGCGGCCCCGCCGGACTTCGGCAAGCTGCGCGAACCCCTGTTGCGCATCAGCCAGCTCTGGCGGGCGCTCGACGGCCGCTCCATCGACGGGCGCATCCGCGAGGGCTGGCCGGAGCACTACGGCGCCCAGGCGGTGCTGCGCTCGCCGACCGTGTTCAACTTCTTCCTGCCCGATTACCAGCTCCCGGGCGAGATCGCCCAGGCTGGCCTGTACTCGCCCGAGTTCCAGATCACCACCGATACCTACATCACCCGCCTGATCAACGAGCTCGGCGGCAAGATCCACTGGGCGTGGTGGGGCAACCCGGGCCTCGGCAACTGGGATCCGGTGCAGGTCGACCTCAATCGTGACCTCGCCCTGGCGACCAACCCGGCGGCCTTGGTCGATCGCTACGACCTCTTGTTCATGGGTCAGCGCATGAGCCCCTTCATGCGCCAGGTGCTGACCAGCCACATTGCCGACATCACCCAGAACAACAGCGGGTCCGACTGGCAACGCTACCGCGTGCAGGATGCGCTCTGGCTGATCCTGACCTCGCCCGAATACGTCGTGGAGCGCTGACATGGCCCGCACCGACCGCCGCGCCTTCCTGAAACACTCGCTGGCTGCCCTGGCCGGCAGCGCCGCCTTCGACAGCGTCTTCGGCAAGATCGCGCTGGCTGCCACCACGGCACCGTCGCCCCGCCGCCTCGAGGGCAGCGGATACCGTGCGCTGGTGTGCATCTATCTCTACGGCGGCAACGACTGCTTCAACATGGTCGTGCCGCGCGATGGCTACTGGAGCACCTACAACGCGACCCGCGGATCGCTGGCGATCCCGCAGGGCGACCTGCTCGCGCTGACACCCGCGGTGCCACCGCTGGGCGGCGGCCAATACGGCCTGCACCCTGCCCTCTCCGGCATCCGTGATCTTTTCGCCGCCGGACGGGCGGCCATCGTCGCCAATGTCGGCCCACTGGTGCGCCCGGTGAACCAGGCGCTCTACCAGCAGCCGGGCACGCTGCTGCCAGCGCAGCTCTTTTCGCATTCGGACCAGAGCGTGCTGTGGCAGACGCCGCGCGCCGATGCCAGCGAGCGCTACGGCTGGGGCGGCCGCCTCGCCGACATCTTTGCCGCGACCAATCCCAACCAGGTGCTGTCGATGAACGTGTCGCTCGATGGCGACAACGTCTTCCAGGCCGGCGTCAGCGTATCGCCCTACTTCATGTCCGCCGCCGGCGTCGAGGAGATCGGCCTGATCCAGACCGGCGGCGCCAACTGCGGGCCGTCCGGACACTGGAACCGGCGCCGCTGCCAGAGCTTCAACGCGCTGCTCAACGCGAGCTACAGCCATCCCTTCGAACGCGCCTACGCCGAGAAGACGCGCAACACCATCGCGGTATCGGCGCAGGTAGCGGCGGCGCTCGCGCTGCACCCCGAGAACGACGTGGTCTTCCGGCCCTTCTGGGATGCCTTCGGCCTGAGCTGGGACCCGGGCAACCTGGCTGAACTGCCGCCGCTCGGCGCGCAACTGCTGATGGTGGCGCGGATGATCAAGGCGCGCGTCGACCTCGACATGGTGCGTCAGCTCTTCTTCGTCGCGCGCGGCGGCTTCGACACCCACGACAACCAGATGCCCGACCACGCCGGGCTGATGGACGAACTGGGCCGCGCGGTGAAGGGCTTCTACGACGTCATCGGCAGCGCCACGTTCAACCTCGCCGACCAGGTCACCGCCTTCACCGCCAGCGAGTTCGGGCGCACGCTGACCAACAACGGCGACGGCACCGATCACGGCTGGGGCGGCCATCACCTGGTCTTCGGCGGCGCCGTCAACGGCAACCGCATCTACGGACGCATGCCGAGCCTGGCGGCCACGAACAATCCCGACGATGCCGGCTGGGGCCAGATCATCCCGACGCTGTCGGTGGACCAGTACGCCGCCACGCTGGCGAGCTGGTACGGCCTGTCGGCGGTCGATCGCGACGTGATCTTCCCGAACCTGCAGTACATGACCGGGCCACTTCTGGCGATCGAGGGACCGGACCTCGGGTTCATGCAGGCGGTGTAGGCCGCGTCGGCCAACCATGCTCGTCGTCCCGGCGCAGGCCCGGACCCAGGCGGCCTTCGGCACAAGGTGGTGCAAAGCACTGGATTCCGGCCTGCGCCGGAATGACGGCCTTGCGTGAGCATGCGACGGCGTTCAAGGCTCGTCGTCCCGGCGCGGGTCGGGACCCGGATGTCCCTCGGCACAGGGTGATGGAAAGCGCTGGATTCCGGCCTGCGCCGGAATGACGGCAGGATGGTGGCGCGTCGGACGCTTGCCCTTTACAGCCCTCGGCGCCCGCCGCAGCATCCCCCGTCCTGCGAAGGCCATCGACCGGCATGCAAGAAGTCCTGAACCCCAAGACCGCCTTCCTGCTGGTGCTGCTGGTGATCTTCGCGCTGCCGTGGCTGCTGTGGCGGCTCGGGCGGACGGACAGCTACGCGCCGCTGGTGGTGGTGCAGATCGTCGCCGGCATCCTGCTGGGCCCGGGCGTGGCCGGCGCCGTCTTTCCGGAGGCGCACTCGGCGCTGTTCCAGCCGGCCGTGGTCACATCGCTCAACGGCATCGCCGCCTGGGCGGTGATCGTCTTCCTGTGGCTGGCTGGCATCGAACTCGACCTCGGCGAGGCCTGGCGGCAACGCCGCGAGTCGCTGCTGACGGCCGGGCTGGCGCTGGCCACCCCGCTGCTGACCGGCGCCCTGGCAGCCTGGGCGCTGCTCGCCTGGATGCCGGGGCTGCGCGGACCGGAGGCCGGCGAACTGCAGTTCGTCGCGGCGATCGGCATGGGCTCTGCGGTCACGGCCCTGCCGATCCTGATCCTGCTGATGGAAAAGCTCGGCATCCTGCGCACCCCGCTCGGCCAGCGCGTGTTGCGCTACGCCAGCTTCGACGACATTGCGATCTGGGTGGTGCTCGCGATGATCCTCGTCGACGCCGACCGCCTGGCCCAGCAACTCGGCTTCCTCGGCGGCTACGCGCTGCTGGCGCCGCTGGTGCGACGCGGCCTGCGCAGGCTGGGCGAGCCCGATCGCTGGGCGCTGGGCCTGGTCTGGTTGATCGCCTGCGCGCTCGCTGCGGAGGCAGCCGGCCTGCACTACATGGTCGGCGCCTTCCTCGCCGGCGTGGTCATCGACCGCCAGTGGTTCCGCGAGGAGCACTACGACCTGGTCCGCCATCACGTGCTGCTCTTGATCATGCCGGTCTTCTTTCTCTCGACCGGCCTGCGCACCGAGTGGGACGCCGGTGGCGCGGTGGTGTTCGTGGTCGCCGGCGCGCTGCTGCTCGCCTCGATCGCCGGCAAGCAGCTTGGCGTGACACTGGCTGGACGCCTGCTCGGCTGGCCGCCCGGGGAGGCCCGCACGATCGGCTGGCTGCTGCAGACCAAGGCGCTGATCGAGATCATCTTCGCGACCATCCTGCTCGATCACGGGATCATCAGCGCCGACTGCTTCACCGCGCTGCTGCTGATGGCGGTGGCGAGCACCATGCTGACGATGCCGATGCTCAGGCGGCGCGGCGTGGCGACGGCCTGAGGCCTCGTTTCAGGATTCGAGCAACTCGGCCAGCCGTGCACGCGCCTCGGCCCACAGGCGCTGCGTGGTGCGCAGTGGCAGATCGAGCGCCTCGGCGGTTTCCTGCTCGCCGAGACCGGCGAAGATCCGGCATTCGACGACGCGCGCCTTGCGCTCGTCCTCGGCCTCGAGTCGGCGCAGCGCCTCATCGAGCGCGATGAGGTGGTCCGCCTCGACGGCCGCCGCGGCATCGACGCTGTCGAGCCCGGTGTGCGGCGCGCCGCCACCGCGCTTGGCGGCCAGCTTGTCGCGGGCGTGATTGAGCATCAGTTGCCGCATCGCCTGCGCAGCGAGCGCGAGGAAGTGGGCGCGGTTGAGGACACCCTCGGGACCCGCCTTGGCCAGACGCAGATAGCCTTCGTGAACCAGCAGGGTGGGATTGAAGGTCGCGCTGCCGCCACCGCCGAGCACACCGCGGGCGATGCGCTTGAGGTCCTGGTAGACCAGCGCGACCGCCTGGTCCCAGGCGGCGCGGTCGCCCTCGCGGGCTTCCTCGAGCAGGCGGGTGACGTCGGACAAGAGGACCGTCCGGGGATGGGGAAGATCCGATGATCGCAAGCCGCGCGGCGGATCGCTATCCGCCCGCGTCGAGCGCCTCGCGTTCGGCGATCAACGCCCGCAACAGCGGTGTGTCCGGCGCGACCTTCCCCTCGAGCTGCTCGATGGTGGCATCGAGCAAGGCGCGGCCCTCGCTGCGCTCGCCACGATCGAGCATCAGCAAGGCCCGCGTGCCATCGACGCCGAGACGGCGCGGATCGCCCTCCGGCATCTGCCCGGCAAACTGCTGTGCGCTCTCCAGCGCCTGCGCCGCTTCCTCCAACTGCCCCGCTTCACGCAACGCATCGGCGAGTCCACGCCAGCCGGACAGGCGCACGCTGGCAGGCGACTCGGCGTAACTGGCGGTGGCCGCGACCGATTCGCGATAGGCCACGATGGCCTCCTCCACCCGTCCCTGCCGCAGCCGCGCGTGGGCATAGTTCGACAGCGCCTGGCCGAGCAGGAATCCGGGTGCGCCCGGGTCCTTGCGTCGGTGCTCGACCAACTCGGCAAAGCGCGCCGCGGACTCCTCGTAGCGCGCGAGCACGGTCATCGTGTAAGCCCATTCGCTGAGCTGGAACAGGGTGTCCGGGTGATCGGGGCCGAGCCGCGCCTGCTGCAGCGCGTGGGCCTCGCCCATTGCCTGCAGCGCGCCCTCGCCGTCACCGCCTGCGCGCAGTCCGTGGGCGACAGCCGTCAGCGCGCGCAAGGTGGTCGGGTGATCGGCGCCGAGTGATGCCGACAATGCGCGATGGGCCATCCGCGCATCGTCGGCGGCCGCGTGCGCCTGGCCGGAGAAGACCAGGGTCTGTGCCGCGACCAGCGCCGCCTCGCCGACGATCCGGTGCTCGGGACCCAGCACCGCGCTGGCCTCGTTGGCCAACGCCCGCCAGTCCTCGATACGGTCGGTGCGCGCGCCCTGCTCGGACTCGGCTTCGAGCAGGCGCAGGCGCACGTCGAAGCCGAGCGGCGAGCGCGTGGCCCCGGCGTGTCGCAGTTCCGCCAGCAGCGCCGTCAACTCGACTTGCGCTTCCTCGAAACGCTGCTCGGAGATCAGGATCGAGGCATGCCCGAGGCGCGCGTCGAGCCCTGCGGCGTGACCGGCCGGCAACGCCGAAGCTGCGGTGACGGCGCGCTGGAACAAGGCCAGCGCGCGCTCGTTGTCGCCGAACTCCGAGCGTAGCCGCGCCAAGGTCGCCAGCACGGCGACCTCGACCTGTGGCTGGGCGCCGAAGCGTTCGCCCACCCTGGCCTCGGCAGCATCGAGCGCCTCACGCAGGGTCGGCTCCGGCGCACCGGGCGCCCGCCGCAGCGGATTGGCGGCATCGAGTACGTCTTCGTTGAGGAAACGGTTGATGGCGACGGCCACTGCGCGCTCGGACTCGGCACGATCACGCTCGGCGGCCACCTTGGCGTTGAAGTGGGTGACGAGGCCGATGCCCGCCACGATCACCAGGGCACCAGCGAGGGCCGTCCACGGGTGCCGGCGAACCGCGCAGGACATCGCATAACCCAGCCCGCCCCCGTGTGCCTGGACCGGACGACGATCCAGCCAGCGGCGCAACTCCTCGGCCACTTCAGCCACCGAGCCATAACGATCGGCAGGCTGTGCGGCGAGCATCCGCGCCAGGATCGATCGCAACTCCTGCGCCTGGCCCAAGGTCACGGCCGCGGCGCTGGCGATGGCTGCAGCCTCCGGCAAAGGCTGCGCGGGCTCCGGCACCCGGGCCAGCAGTAGCGTCACCAGCAACAGGCCGAGCTGGTACTGGTCGGAGGCCGGGCCGATCTCGCCACCGGCAAGCTGTTCCGGACTCGCCCAACCTGGCGAATAGGCCCGCGCACCCGCTTCGCCTGCGAGTGCCGCGATACCGACATCGAGCAGCTTCGCGCTGCCATCGGCATCGACGAGCACGTTCGCCGGCTTGATGTCGCGATGGATCAGCAGCCGGGCATGCGCGGCCGCGACCGCCTCCAGCACCTCCAGGACCAGGCCGATGCGTGCGCGCACATCGAGGCCGCGCTCGATCACGTGGCGATCGATGGGCAAGCCTTCGACCAGTTCCATTGCCAACCACAGCCTGCCGTCCTCGCTGCGACCACCGTCCAGCAAGCGCGCGATGTGCGGATGCTTGAGACTGGCCAGGATCTCGCGCTCGCGCCGGAACAGCTCGCCGGCCAGGCCGTCCGAGCGCCCCTGGACCAGCTTCAGCGCGACGCGCTGGGCGAATCCACCCTCGACCCGCTCGGCCAGCCAGACCTCACCCATGCCGCCGCGGCCGAGCTCCGAGACCAACTCGAAGGGCCCGAAACGCTCTCCCACCGAATGCGCGGGAATCGAGTGCGCCAGCAAATCGGCAAAGAGCACGCCCTTGAACAGGGCGCCGGGCTCGAGCAGGTCATGGACCTTCATGGCGGTGCGGGCACGGGTCATGGCACGGAGGGATCGGGCGATGGTCAGACTAACCCGGAACAGTGGCCGATTCCGCCGTGGAGCGGCTGGCCCCAAGGCACCGCGCTGCAGCGCACCATTGACCCTCGTGGATTTCCGTCATACGGTACGTACGTACGTATCAGGTCGGAGATGGCGACCATGAAGCGCTCATTGACCGAAGTGCGCCAGAACCTGTTCCAGCTTGCCGACCAGGTGGTCGACACCGGCGTGCCGGTCGAGATCGAGCGGCGCGGTGTGCGCTTGCGGCTGGTTCGGGTCGATGCGCCCGAGAACGGAGGTCGCCTGGTGCGCCTGCGGCGGCGCCAGCTGGTGACCGGACCGGCACTGAGGCCGGATGAATCCCCGGCGGAATGGTTGGGTGAGCGCCTGGCCGCCGTTGCCGAGGAGCCTGCACCTGCCTACCCGGCCGCGCCGCCCGTGGGCGGCAAGACGAGCAAGCGCACGAGCCGGAAGCGGACGTGAGAGTGATGCTCGACACCCACATCGTCGTCGCGCTCTACGAGGGACGCACGTCGGGACTGGGTCGGCGGGCGCTGGCGGCGATCGACCGGGAGGAGCTGTGCTTTTCGCCGGCAGTATTGCTGGAGCTGGAACTGTTGCACGAGATCGGCCGCATCCGCCACGGTGGCGCCCACCTCGCCCATCACCTCGGCAACGAGCTCGACATCGAGTGCGCGAGCGAGCGCTTCCTCGACGTCGTCGCCCGCGCCCTGCCCTTGTCTTTCACGCGCGACCCCTTCGATCGCCTCATCATCGCCCACGCCGACCTGCTCGACGCGCCGCTGGTGACCCTCGACGAACGCCTACGGGAGCACTATTCGCGGGTGCTGTGATCCGGAGGCAGCGCCACCACCGTCCGTAGGAGCGCCCTCTGGGCGCGAAAGGCAGCCTCGAT
>JANJUH010000221.1 GCA_024710675.1 Lysobacterales bacterium | reverse complement strand
CGTGGCGAAGCTGCGGTCGAAGTACTCGATCAGCTCGTGGCGTCCGAGGTGGTTCAGGAACTCGGCGTGGCTGCCGTCCTGCTGGAGCTGCCAGGGGAAGAAGTTGTTGAGACGGTGGCCGTTGACCGGTGCGCCGGGAGGGGCCTCGCGCAGCTCGGGGAAGACCTCGGTCTGCGTCGGCAAAATGCTCGCCTGCGCCGATTCGTCGGACCAGTCGAAGGTGCCGTTGCTCGGCACCTCGGCCTGCTGGTCGCGCTGCAGGTGGTCCCAGCGCGTGAACAGAAGGCGCCCGAAGGAATCGACGATCGGGTCGAAATCGCCGCTCGGCGCGTGGTCGAGCAAAGTCAGACGACCGCTCGCGGGCTCCAGCTTCCACAGGCCCGAGACCGTCGGCGTCGACTCGTACTCGTCTTGCTGCGGGTACAGGTGCGGCGAGCCGTCGCGCGGGCGGTCGGAGGCAAAGACGATCGAGCCGTCGGACAGGTAGGCCGGCTGCACATTGTTGTACTGGGTCGGCTGGTTCGCGACCGGCGTGATCGCCACGGTCTGGCCCTGGCCGAAGCCGGTCACCTCGTAGAGTTGCCAGCGGAAACTGAGCTGCTGGAACTGTAGGGCCGGGTTGCCGACCACCATCGAGAACACCGCGCGCGTGCCGTTCCAGTGCACTTCCGGATCGCGCACGGCGATCGCCGTGGCGCCCTGGAAGCCGGTGACGCCGAAACCCGCCTCGGCGGTCAGGTTGCGCAAGCTGCCGTCGGGATAGCGGATCCACAGGTCGCCCCCACGGTAGGCATCGGTAGGGGTGGCCTCGTGGTTGGCAAAGGTCGAGCCGATGGTCGCGAAGTCGACCGGCACCGGCACCTGGGTCACGAACAGCACCGCATCGGGCAGAGACTGGGCCCTGGCCTCGGCCGCCAGCGCGAGCGCGCAGGCCAGCAGCCAGCCCGGGAACATATGACCTCGCGAATGCCTCGCCATCTCCGTCGTGTCCAATTCCCTTGCCCTGTGCCGTATCGATACCGGGACCACGGAAAACGATGACGCCAGGGACCGCGAGGGCCTGAACGAAGCGTCAACTTTCCGACGAACGGTGTGTCCGCAATCCCTGCGCCTTGCCGTTTCCCGATTCGAACCCGGCCAAACGAGCCCGTACAGGAACCCCGCCATGACCCGCTCCAGCCTATTCCTCCTGCTGACGATGACTGCCATGACCGCCACTGCCCAGGATCCAGCCCCCGCCCAGGCCGACACCTTCGAGCGCGAGGCGCTGAAGGTGCTGAAGGCCAGCCACGCCCAAAAGAAGGGCATCGTGATCCACGTCGGTGGCCAGACCATCACCGGCATCGTCAAGGCGATCGGCCCGGATGCCGTGGTCATGGGCAACCGCGAGCACGCGCAGATCATCGTGCGCCGAGAGCGCATCGACGCCATCGAGGGCGATTGAGGCCGCAGGGGGCGGCCCCGACCGGCAGTCCCCATGCTCGACGAAATGGGGCTAACATCCGCGGCCCTTCGTCCGCCAACGGGCAAGAAAGCCGCGCATGGCCAAGAACCTGCTGATCGTCGAGTCGCCCGCCAAGGTCAAGACCATCGGGAAAGTCCTCGGGAAGGACTTCACCGTGATGGCCTCCTATGGCCATGTGCGCGACTTGCCGAGCAAGGACGGCTCGGTCGATACCGAGCACGATTTCAAGATGGCCTACGAGGTCATCGACCGCAACGAGAAGCATGTCGACGCGATCGCGAAGGCGGCGCGCGCAGCCGAGGCCGTCTATCTCGCGACCGACCTGGACCGTGAAGGGGAAGCCATCTCCTGGCACGTCCACGAGATCCTGCGCGAACGCAAGCTGCTCAAGGACAAGGACATCTATCGCGTCACCTTCGCCGAGATCACGCCCAAGGCCTTGAAGGAGGCGATCGCGCACCCGCGCAAGCTGTCGATGGATCTCATCAACGCGCAACAGGCACGGCGCGCGCTCGACTACCTGGTCGGTTTCAACCTCTCGCCGCTCCTGTGGCGCAAGGTCCAGCGCGGCTTGTCGGCGGGACGCGTGCAGAGCCCCGCGCTGCGCCTGATCGTCGAGCGCGAGGACGAGATCGAGCGTTTCGTGCCGCGCGAGTACTGGACCATCGAGGCCGAGTGCCGCACCAGCCAGAGCTTCCCGGCCAAGCTGATCATCAGCGAGGGCCAGAAGCTCGATCAGTTCACGCTGGGCGAGGCCGGTTCCGCCGAGGCTGCACGCGAGCGCGTGCTCGCCGGCGCCCTTCGCCGCGCACCAAAGCTGCCACTGGGTGCGCTCGAAGTCAGCGACATCCAGCGCCGCGACCGCCAGCGGCGCCCGGCGCCACCCTTCATCACATCGACCTTGCAGCAGGAGGCTGCGCGCAAGCTCGGCTTCGGCGCGCAGCGCACGATGCGCATCGCGCAGGGCCTGTACGAGGGCGTGGACGTCGGCGAGGGTGGGCAGGTCGGCCTGATCAGCTACATGCGTACCGATTCGGTGCACCTGGCCGACGATGCCGTCACCGAGCTGCGCCAGGTGATCGCGCGCGACTACGGCAGCGACAAGTTGCCGGCCGGTCCGCAGCAGTACAAGACCAAGAGCAAGAACGCGCAGGAAGCGCACGAGGCGATCCGCCCGACCAGCGCGCTGCGCACGCCGGCCGCGATCGCGCGCTACCTGACGCCCGACCAGGCCAAGCTCTACGAGCTGATCTGGAAGCGCGCGGTGGCCTGCCAAATGCGGCCGGCGCTGCTGAACACCGTCAGCGTGGACCTCAAGGCCAGCGAGGGCGAGATCCTGCGCGCCAGCGGCACCACCGTCGTCGAGCCGGGCTTTTTGGCCGTCTACGAGGAAGGCCGCGACCAGAAGAGCGAGGACGACGAGGCCGGCAGCAAGCTGCCGCCGCTCGAGATCGGCCAGGTCGTCGAGCTCGCACAGCTGACCGCCGACCAGCACTTCACCGAGCCGCCGCCGCGCTATTCGGAAGCCACCCTGGTCAAGGCACTGGAAGAGTTCGGCATCGGCCGGCCCTCGACCTACGCCTCGATCATCCAGGTGCTGCTCGACCGCGAGTACGTGACGCTCGAGGCCAAGCGCTTCCACCCGACCGACGTCGGCAAGGTGGTCGCACGCTTCCTCTCCGGGCACTTCCCGCGCTACGTGGACTACGAGTTCACCGCGCGCCTCGAGGACGAGCTGGACGAGGTCGCCCGCGGCGAGAAGGACTGGGTACCGCTCCTGCGCCAGTTCTGGCAGCCCTTCAAGGCACTGGTCGACGAGAAGACCGAGAGCGTCAGCCGCGCCGAGGTCACCCAGGGCCGCGTGCTCGGCACCGATCCCAAGACCGGCAAGGAAGTCTCGGTGCGCCTCGGCCGCTACGGGCCCTTCGCCCAGATCGGCACCAAGGACGACGAGGACAAGCCGCGTTTTGCCTCACTGAAGGCCGGGCAGAAGATGGACACCATCTCGCTCGAGGAGGCGCTCAAGCTCTTCGAACTGCCCCGCCAGCTCGGCGACAGCCCCGAGGGCGAGGCGATCAGCGTCGGCATCGGCCGCTTCGGGCCTTTCGTGAAGGCCGGCAGCACCTATGCCTCGATCCCGGCTGGCGAGGACCCGATGGAAATCGGCCTCGAACGCGCACTGGAACTCGTGCAGGCCAAGCGCGAGGCGATCGCCAACCGCATCATCAAGAGCTTCGCCGACGGCACGATCCAGATCGTGCGCGGCAAGTTCGGCCCGTACATCACCGACGGCGAGAAGAACGGCCGCATCCCCAAGGACGTCGACCCCGAGACGCTGACCGAGGAAGACTGCCGCGCCGCCCTCGCTGCCGCACCCGCCAAGGGCGCTGGCAAGGGCCGCTTCGGTCGCAAGGGTGCTGCCAAGGCCGCGCCCAAGGCCAAGGCCGCGCCGAAAGCCAAGGCTGCTGCGGCTCCGAAGGCCGAGAAAGCCCCACGCAAGGCGCCCGCCAAGAAAGCCGCCCCGCGCAAGGCCACCGCGAAGAAGTCCAGCGCGACCAAGGCGGCCGGCACGGCGCGCAAGGCCGGAGCGAAGAAGAGCGCAGCCTGAGGGGCTGGCGGCATGGGCCGAACTTTCGTTCCCGACTGGTGAGCGCGCTCGTGTTACGATATGGGTCACCCATATCGGACCATGGGCCATGAAGAGCACGATCGAGTTCAGTGACCAGCTGCAGGCCGAAATCGAGCGGGCGCGCCGGCAGTACGGACTGACGATGCGTGCGCTCGTCGAGCGCGGCATCCGGCTGGCGATTGCCGAGCAGGAAGCGGCCTATGGCACTCGGGTCGTGCTGCCGGTCGATGGCGACCCGTCGATCGCTCGCGAGGACGATGCCGTACACCTTGTGCGTGCGGCGCGCGCCGAGGACATCCCGGTAGTCTCGCCCGCGCCGCGATGATCGCGGTCGACACCAACCTGCTCGTCTACGCCTTCCGTGTCGAGTACGCCGGCCATGTGCGCGCCAAGCAGCTCCTGGAGGCACAGCTCTCCAGCGGCAACACCACCGCGCTGCCCTGGCCCTGCCTGCACGAGTTCTTCCGGGTTGTCACCGATGCCCGCCTGTTCCAGCCCGCGACAACCCCCGAACGCGCCCTGACCTTCCTGCACGCCCTGCTCGCCGCGCCCCGCGTGCAGGCCATTGCCGAGAGCGCGCGTCACCTCGACCACCTGGCGACGTTGGTCCGGGCGTCGACGCTGACCGGTGCAGCCATCCACGATGCCAAGATCGCTGCCATTTGCCTCGCCCATGGCGTGACCGAACTGTGGTCGGCCGATCGCGACTTCGCCCGTTTCCCGGGCTTGCGGGTGCGTAATCCCATGGTGGATGGTGACTGAGGCCTGCAGGCCCGGGATTCGGTTCGTCTTTTGTGAGCGCCGTTTTCGCTGGGCTCGGGCCACGGTGTTGAGCGCTAGCCTGGAGGAATCCCTTTCCCCGCCAGACGGGGAGCGGGTGTGGCGGGCAATGGGGGCAATGGTGGGGGCAATGGGACATCCAACTTTTGCGCCCAGATTTTGCGAGCGCGTGGCCATGACCGTCTAGACGTCCGGAAATGGACCGTTCGTTGAATGAGCGTTCAGAGAATCGCCAACAAACCCAGGCGCCCGCGGCGCCAAAGTCGGTTTGACGACTCGCTCAGTCCGCCTTCGCGACCAGGCTCCTTGCGTACCCGATACCCTTGAGCCACTGCTGGCCAAGGGTGATGGCCTTGCCGATCAGTTCTTGCGCGGTGCCGACAACACGCCAGTAGCCGTTGCCGATACCTTTGACGTCGTGTTCCCAGCGCTGCGTTGCAATGCCGAGACTCGCGAGAGCGCTCGGCTCACTGGCCTCGATCTTCCCGCGTTTGCCGGGATACATCTGCCGTCCTGACCAATCGACGAGTTCGATGTACTGCGCCTGGGTCAGCGCCAGCACGCTCTGGCCAACGCCGGCGATGGGCTTCAGCGCCGCGTTCGGATCCACGCGCCCGGCCCTGATGTCCTCGGCGCGCTGCCTGACGCTGGTGTGGCGCGAGTCGAGCACGCCATCGGCGATGCCGGCGCGGACGGGATTCAAGTCGACGTAGACCATCGCCGCCGCCAATGCTTGCTCGCTCTCCAGGACCTGGCACTTGAAGCGCCCCTCCCAGAAGCGCCCCGTGACATCGTCCTCGGCGTTGGCCAGTCGGGCGATGTGCTCGTCCAGGCAGCGCATGAACCACGAAAGGTCCATGAGACGCAGCCGGCGCTCGGCCAGGGCTTCGGGATCGGACAGCAGGATCTCGCGCCGCTGCTCGTCGCGGCCGTCACGTACGGAGGGGAAGAGTCGGATCCAGCGATCGGCGACGTCCTCAGCGGTCCACTTCTCGGCGGCATCGGGTCGCAATTCGAGCACCACATGGAGATGGTTGCTCATCACCGCATAGCTCATGACGGAGACGGCGAAGAGATCGGCGAGAAGGGTGATGCGGTCCTCGACCCACTGGCGGCGATGGTCGTAGTTCTCGCCCGAGTAGGGATCGTCCCCACCCAGCCACGCGCGCCGCACGCAACGGGCGATGCAGTGGTAGCGGCCAGGCAGGCCGCGCGGGGCGTAGTGTTTGCGGGCGCAGGTCATGGCGGGAGGATGGCGCGCTTGGCCCGGGCGAAGCGTCCGTCGGATCCTGATTCTGGTGTAGGGATTCCCCTACGTACGATGGGTGTCCGTAGTTCTCTGTAGTTTTCTCCGTAGTTCTTCCGTCCGTAGTTTTCTCTCTGGCCCAGGCTCACCGTCCGCCAGCCGCTTGCTCGCCGAGCTCGAGCCCTGTCGCGCGGCGCCGATCCACGGTCAGTGACAAGAGCTCCGGTCGCGAGTAATGGCCAAAGGGA
>JANJUH010000182.1 GCA_024710675.1 Lysobacterales bacterium | reverse complement strand
GCGATAGTGCAGCCGTCGCGGACGCGAATCAATCCCGAAATGGCAACGGGCACCAAGCCGGTGCCCGCTGCGGCCGGGTTCAGCGCAAGCCGGTCTCGTTGCGCGCGATCACCATGCGCTGGATCTCGCTGGTGCCCTCGTAGATCTCGGTGATCTTGGCATCGCGGAAATAGCGCTCGAGCGGCATTTCCTTGCTGTACCCCATGCCGCCGTGGATCTGCACGGCCTGGTGGGGGATGAACATCGCCGATTCGGAGGCGTAGAGCTTGGCCACCGAGGCCTCGGTGGAGACGCGACCGCCCGTGGCCTGTGCCTGCTGCTTGGCCCAGGCCGCGCGCAGCGTCAGCAACCAGGCCGCGTCGAGGCGGCACTTCATGTCGGCGATCTTGGCCTGGATCATCTGGAAGGAACCGATCGAGGCGCCGAAGGCCTTTCGGTCGCGTGAGTAGGTCAGCGAAGCCTCGTAGGCGGCGCGCGACAGGCCCACGGCCTGCGCGGCGATGCCGATGCGGCCGGCATCGAGCACACCCATCGAGATCTTGAAGCCATCGCCCTCGTTGCCGATGACGTCCTCGGCCGGGATGCGGTAGTCGGTGAACTCGATCTCGCAGGTCGCCGAGGCGCGGATGCCGAGCTTGGGCTCGGTCTTGCCGCGGTGGAAGCCTTCGCGCTCGGTATCGACCATGAAGGCGGTGATGCCCTTGGCGCCCTTGGCCGGGTCGGTCATGGCGAACAGCATGATGTACTTCGCGACCGGACCCGAGGTGATCCAGCTCTTCTTGCCGTTGACGGTGTAGTAGCTGCCGTCGGCCGAGCGCACCGCGCGGATGCGCATCGCCGACGCGTCCGAACCCGACTGCGGCTCGGTGAGGGCGAAGGCGCCGATGGCCTCGCCGCTGGCGATCGGCGTCACGTACTTGTGCTTTTGCGCCTCGCTGCCGTACTTGAGCAGGCCGTTGCAGTAGAGCGTGTTGTTGACGCTCATGATCGTCGAGTGCGCGCAATCGGCCGCGGCGATTTCGATCATCGCCAGCGCATAGGCCACCGAATCAAGGCCGGCGCCGCCGTAATCGTGCGGCACCTCGATGCCCATCAGGCCGTTCTCGCCGAGCAACTTGATGGTCTCGGCCGGGAATTCGCCGCGCTGGTCGAACTCGGCCGCGATCGGCGCGATGCGCTCCTGCGCGATCCGCCGGGCCACGTCCTGGATCATCAGCTGCTCTTCGGTGAATCGGAAATCCATGGCTTTGCTCCTCGGCGGACGGATCGGGCGCGCACAGCGCGGGAAAACCCCGGATTCTAGCCGGCGCCGGTCAAGAGCTTGCGCTCAATGACGGCGCCCATCACGACGCTGCCTATACTCGGGCCGACTTTCGTGGACCCGAGGATGCCCATGCTGATCCTGCGATCCCTGATGGCCATCGCCCTGGCCACGCTGCTGGCCGCCTGCAGCACCACGCCACAGGCGACGGACAGCAAGCCGGAAGCGACAGCCGAGGTCCGTCGGGAGGGCGCCCTGGTCTTCGATCGCGTGCCGGCGGGCGATCCGGCGCTGCGTGACGCCCTGCAGCGCTACCAGAACATGCGCCCGGCCATCTTCCACGGCTGGCTGCCCGACGATTCCGGCGTGCTGGCCTCGATCCGCTTCGGCGACACCCACCAGCTCGCCCGGATCCGCCAGCCCGAAGGCATGCGCGAGCAACTGACTTTCTTCGACGAGCCGATCCAGCGCGCCTGGGTGAGTCCGGAACCGAGCGTCAACGGCGCGATTTTCGTCAAGGACCAGGGTGGCGACGAGTACTTCCAACTCCATTTCCTGTCCTTCTCGGATGGCAGCGTGCAGGCACTCACCGCGGGCCGCGCCCGCAATGACCAGGTGGTGTTTGCACCGGATGGCAGGCGCTTCGCGTATTCCAGTTCGCGCCGCAGCGGGCGGGGTTTCGATCTCTGGCTGGGCGAGATCGGCAGCGCGACGGAACACCGCAACATCCTGGCCCGCGACGGCACCTGGTACCCGATGGATTTCTCGGCCGACGGACGCCTGCTGCTGGTACAAGAGTGGTACTCGGTGGCGGACGCGCGCATCCACCTGCTCGACATGGGCAGTGGCGAGCTGAGCCGGATCGAGGTCGGCGAGGGCCAGAGTTTCGACAGCCTGGCGCGGTTCGAGCCCGGCGATGCCGCGGTGATCGTCGTCAGCGATGCGCTCGGCGAGTTCCAGTCGCCTGTCCGCGTGACACTGGCCGATCGCCGTGTCGAAGCCCTGTTGCCGGCGCAGCCCTGGGATGTCGAGGCGCTCGAGTTCAGTCGCGACGGCACGCGCGTGCTGGTCGAGCGCAATGTCGACGGCAGCAGTCGCATCGGCGTCCACGACGTGGTCGCGGGCTATGCCGAGGTGCAGTCGATCGCGCTCGACAACGGTGTTGCCACCGCCGTCCACTTCAACCACGCCTCCACGGCGGTCGGTTTTGCCGTCAGCGGCCCACAGGTCCCGGGCGATGTGTTTTCGCGCACGCTGCAGAGCGGGCTGCTGACGCGCTGGACGCGCGGCGAGACCGGTGGCATGGCGCCGGAGAGCTTCGTCTCGCCGACGCTGCTGCGCTATCCCACGCACGATGCCGACCCGGCGCATCCCACGGGTCGCCGCCACATCCCGGCCTTCCTTTACAAGCCCGAGGGCGAGGGTCCGTTCCCGGTGCTGGTGACGATCCATGGCGGCCCCGAGGCGCAGGCGCGTCCGGGCTTCAGCGATTTCGTGCAGTTCCTGGTCCGCGAACGCAAGATCGCCGTGCTGGTGCCGAACGTGCGCGGCTCGCGCGGCTACGGCAAGAGCTACCTGGCCCTCGACAACGGCTACCTGCGCGAGGACTCGGTCAAGGACATCGGTGCGCTGCTCGACTGGATCGCGACCGAGCCTGGCCTGGATGCCGGTCGCGTGGCCGTCCATGGCGGCAGCTACGGCGGCTACATGGTGCTGGCCTCGATGGTGCATTACTCCGAGCGGCTGCGCGCCGGTGTCAACATCGTCGGCATCAGCCACTTCGTGACCTTCCTCGAGCAGACCAATCCCTATCGCGTCGACCAGCGCCGCCCCGAGTACGGTGACGAGCGCGACCCGCAGATGCGCGAGTTCCTCGATCGCATCTCGCCGCTGACCAACGTCGAGCGCATCGGCCAGCCCTTGTTCGTGATCCAGGGCGCCAACGATCCGCGCGTACCGCGCAGCGAGGCCGAGCAGATCGTCGCCGCGGTGCGCGAGCGTGCGCCCGACACCTGGTACCTGCTGGCGATGGACGAGGGCCATGGTTTCCGCAAGAAGAACAATCGCGATCGCATGACCGAGGCCGTGGTGGCCTTC
>JANJUH010000157.1 GCA_024710675.1 Lysobacterales bacterium | reverse complement strand
CGCCTGCCCACAGGAAGGTGCCCTCGTGGCCGTTGCCGTCGCCGGAACTGTTGAAGCCCGAGCAGGCGGTACCGGGCTGTGCGCCATCGCGTGGGCGGATCACGCCGCGGTGGCCACCCGCGAAGGAGTGGTCGCCACCGGCGCAGTTGCGCTCGCCACCGGCAACGACCGAGTTGCGGCCACTGGCGGTGTTCTCGCGGCCCCCTGCGATCACCGAGTCTGGTCCGCCGGCGAGATTGGAGACTCCGCCGCCGACGAATGCGCCGTGTCCGAAGATCGTCGGTGCAGGGTCGGGCTCGCCGCCCGCGCGGTTCCCGTTTCCGCCGGCGACCACGGCACCGAAGCCGATGGCACTGTTGAAGGAGCCTCCGCCCACCACGCTCGTGAAGCCGGTGGTGTTGGTACCGTTGTCGAATCCAGCCGTGTTCGAATGGCCGCCGCCGATGAATCCCCAGTCGGCCAGAACGCGGTTGGGCGCTTCGCCGGTGATCTGGGAATTGCTGTCGACCGCCAGCCCGCCGCCGGCGATGGTGGCGCCCAGAACCAACGGTGCCACCGAATTGTCCGGGTGTCCGCCGACCACACTGATCGCCATCGGCCGTCCTCCGGGAGCCTGCAGGCTGCTCGGCGACAGCATCAGCGACCGGACATTGCCGGTACGCAGCACCAGCGGCAAGCCATCGGTGGTGCCGAGGAAGTTGGTGGAGGGATTGGCACCGGAGTCACCGGTGGTGGACCAGCACTGTCCGATCAGCGGCGCGGCGATCGCCTTGGTTCGGGTCGGGATGGGACTGAAGGCGCCGTTGCCCGGTTCACGCACGGCCACCTCGACCCACGCCGAATCGGCCTGGGCCGGTAGATCGAAAGCCAAGCGGAAGCGCCCGCCCGTCACGCTGACGCGCTCGAACACGATTGGCGCGGCCAGCGAGGTGCCGGCTTTCTCCGCCGGGAAGGCCGTGAGCTGGATGTCGTAGAGGCCCTCGGCCGGGCGACCGCGATCGTCGAGCTGACCGTCGAAGCGGAACTCGGCGGCGCCCGCAGGCAGGGAGGCGAGGCCGGCCAGGGCGGCGAGCAGGTGGCGAGGCAAGGACATCGGGGCGCGCTCCGGGAGATGGCGTACCTGAGGCAATACCCGGAATCGCAGCCGGACCCGCCACGCCGACATCAATCCGGCGGCGATGGTCGGCGCTGGCCATGAATGCTCCTGCGCGGCGGCATTGCTGCTGAGGCCGCGATCCGCACGATCGGCCCCGGCGGCGCCATACTCCGCGCTTGCTTGATGGAGGGTGGGACGATGAGCAGCGCGATGCCACAGGCACGTTGTCCGCACTGCGGCGCCGTGCTGCCCGGCCAGCCGCGTTTCTGCGACCAATGCGGCCGCGAGATCCAGCCGCTGGCGCGGCCGCCGTCGGCCGAGCGAACGACGCTGAGCGGCGTCCGCCTGCCGCCGCTGGCGGTCGAACCGGTGGCGAGCGCTGTGCCCACCGACGCCCCGGCGCGGTCGAGCTGGCTGGCCCTCGCAATCGTCGTCGCAATCGCCATGCTCCTGCTCGTCCTGGGCTGGTGGCAACTGCGTCCAGAGTCGCCGGCGCCGCCGAGCCCGGGCGTTGAATCCGCGTCACCGCCCGCGACCGTCGAAGCTCCGGCGAGTCGGCAGCCGACCGCTGCGAGGCCTGCGGCGGAGGACGTCCTGGCCGATCTGCGCGCGCGCCGTGATCGGGCCCATGCGCGCTACACCGAGATCGCGGTGGGCGAGGCCGAGGGCGATATCGAGGTGGCGCGGGCAGAGTTCCGCGCCGCCCAGGACGCACTGACGGCGGCCGAGGGCCGCGCAGCGGCACCCGGCGACTGAGCGCTAGGCAGACGTCGCCACGGCAGCGCCGCAAGCCGGGCAGAAGCGCGCGCCGGCACGCAGCGGGGCGCCGCACTGGCGACAGGCCGTGGCCTCGGCTGGCGCGCTGTCGACGGCCAGGAAGCGCAGAAACTGCGTGGCCAGCGCAGGACTGGTGAGCGGCTGGTGGTTCCAGTCGCCGCTGGGCATGGGCTCGAACCAGTGGTTGGCCAGAGGCGTCGGCGCCAGGAAAGCCAGCGACGCAGCACCGCTTGCCCCATCGAAGCTTTCGAGCCGCAGGCCCACGGCTTGCTGCCAGCCGAGCATGAACTCGGCACCGATCCAGGCACCGGTCTCGGCGAAGCCCAGCAGCGGATCGGCACCGGGTGTGGCGATGCCGAGGAGGTCGAGTTCGGCCAGCAGGCCGAGGTGTTCCTCGCGGGCCAGTAGCGCTTCGTGGTCGAGTCCTGGTGTCAGCTGCAGGAAGCAAGGCAGCAGCCAGCGCAGGTCGCCGCTGGCGCTGGCGGCCTTCAGGGTGCGCGCGAACTCGCTCGCGGTGATCGTCGGCGACTCGCCGATGGCATGGCGCAGCGCGCTCAGGTAGCTCGCCCGACGCCAGCAGTCGATCGCATGCAAGAGCAGCGGCAGGGCTCCGGCCGGCAGTGGCGGCGGCAGCGCGTTGGGAATCTCGCCTTCGACCTCGAGCGCATGTAGCGCCAGCCAGTCGTCGACGAAGTCCAGGACGCTCCCGTGCAGCGCGATCGCCACGCGGCCGTCGGCGCCGGCTTCGAGCGTCGCCACCGGCCCGCCGCCGGCGGACGGAACCGACCACGCCTGGCCGAAGGCGCGCCAGGGCCCACCCCAGCGCTGGGTCAGCAGGCGCGTGGGCCGGGCCAGGAGCTGCAGCGCCGTCGTGAAGCGATCCCGATCGTCGATGGCCGACGGTGTGCGCTCGTTCCCTGCCAGCCCGTGGAGCGGGGAATGCGCCGCCAGCGGTCTGGCCACGGCCGCGACCCACGCCGCCAGATCGGACTCTTCGAGCTCCCAACGCGCGTTCTCGCCGCTCATGTGCCTGCTCCTTCGTCGATGCAGCGGCCGCCGACCCACAGCCTGCCTTCGTACACCAGCCCCGGCTCCCGTCGCCCGGCGATCGCCAGGTAAGGGCAGCCCGCGAGCGAGCTGCGCAGGCGCAGGGCTGGATCGTCCGGGGCGATCCACAGCACGCGGCCCTGTGCGATCCACGGCGCCAGGTCGAATGCCGGTGGCGAGCGCAGCGGATCGGGCTGCCACCAGCGCTCCTCGCCGCTGTCGTCGATTCGCCGGCAGTGGTCGATGCCCCAGTCCGGAAGACCGTCGGGCGGCTCGGCGCCGGGTGCCAGGTAATAGGCGATCAACCAGCCCGGATGGCGTCCCACGCGCACGCTGCTGACGACCGCGCGCACGCCCGCCGCGCCCAACAGCTCGGGCGCCAGCCACGGCACCGCCGGCCCGGGTGCCGCAGTGAAGGGCGCGGATTCGATCGGCGCGCTCAAGGCCAGCGCTCCGGTGAGCGCATGCACGGTGCCCGGTAGCCGGTACGGCGGACGCAGCGCTGCGTCGCGCTTCCAGAACAGGCCATCGAGGCCGTCCAGATCGGCCTTCCAGCGCAGCACCTCGCCCGTGAAGGGGCAGCGCGACAGGGCGTGCTCGGAAAGGTGGTCCAGATATTGGTCGCAGAGGGCCGAGATCTCGGCCTGGACGGCGTCGAAGGTCGCGAGTTCGCCCATGTCGCCGTTGTCCATGGCATCGGCGATCCGCGCCAGTTCCGCTTCGAGGGCAAAGCAGCGCGCGAGCCACTCGGTCCGGCCGCTCATGTCGGCTCTCCACGTTCGGCGCCGGAGCCGGCGTGGTTGCGATCCAGGGCGCTCACGGGTTTCCCCGGGTGTCGGGCGCCGGCGGGCCGAGGAAGGAGCTGCTCGGGGGGCGGTCAGGGCTCATCGTGATCAGCGCCTCGCCGCCGGGGCGGTGAGAGCCCAGGATCTTCTGGTCCACACCCTGGGCGATCGAGTAGGGGCTGCTGGCCTCGCCGGCCTCCACCGTCTTGCGCAGGTGGCTGTAGTCCCACGCCGCGTGTTCCGGGTGCTGGAGGTTGAAGGGAGGCTTGGACAGCTCGCGGCGGATTTGCGCGCGCACCGCTTCGGGCAGTGGCTCGCCCTTGGCGCCGCGAATGTCGAAGAGATCGTGGTCGCCGGCGAAGGGCCGGCCGGTCTTGCCATTGAGCACCGTCCCATCGGGCCGGACGATGATCTTCTTGTCCGCGAGCAGCTTGGCCACCTTGGGTGCCTGGTCGTCGAACTCCTTCGCCCGCTGCAGCGCGCGCGCCTCCAGACGTTGGTAGGTCGCTGGGTCGACCGATCCCTTCGGCGGCAGTTGCGGCTTGAAGTAGCCGACCTTGCCGACGCCATCGCGCGGGGCGCCGAGCAGGATGTCGTCACGATTGATGGTCTTCATCTTGAGGAACTCGGGCTTGGGGTGCGCGCCGCCTTCGAGCAGGCGGCGGGCATCGGGATTGGTCGGGCGGATCTGGATCTGCGCGCCGTACTTGTCCGCGACCACTTGCGCATGACGGACATTGGCGGGTGGCATGCCGCGCAGGTCCGGCGGCTGGTTGGCGGGCACGTAGCGCGGGTTCACGCGAGGCATCGGCCGCTCGGCGAGTGCCCGCAGGCTCTCCTTCGCGCGCGCCTGACGGGCCGCAGCGGCCGGGTCCAGGCGGGCTGGCGGCCGTGGTGCCAAGGCGCGCAAGCCCTGTTGTGCCGGTGCCGGGCCGGCGGCTGCCGCACCGCCCCCGAAACGTGCGGCCAGGCCCTGGGCCGAGCGCTGCGCGGCGGCCGCCACCTTGGCCGCGGTCTGCGCCGCTCCATAGAACTTCATGACCCCTGAACCCACTTCCCCGATGCGCTGCAGCAGGCTCAGCTTGGGATCGACCGCCTTCTCGAAGTTGGCCAGTCCGCTGAAGTTCTTGATGGCACCCCAGATCGCTCCCGGTGCCGTCAGCTGGTCCCACGCGGCCGCGCCCAGCCCGGCGATCGCCTTGGTCAGCAGCGAGGGATCGTGGTAGGCCTTCTTCGCAGCCGCAGCGGCAGCCGATAGACCCTTGCCGGCGGCAACCGCCCCGGCCTGCGCAAGCCTGCCGGCGGTCCGCAGGTTGTCGGCCAGGCCCTTGATCCCCGCGCGCAAGGCCTCGCCCGTGGCTTTGGAGTCGGTGGCGACCTCGCGCAGGCCGCGGGCGAAGTGCCCAGCCGTGCGCGCGGCGTCCCTGGCGCCCTCGGCGATCGCCTTGGTGGCGTCGACGATCTCCTTGCCGGCGCGGCCCAGGCTGTCGGTGAACATTCGTCCGGGCCGGTTCGCGAGCTCGGCCTCCTTCAACGCCTTGGCTTCACGTTCGCCCGCGCGCTGCACCCGACCGGCGCGCTCCGGGTTCGCTGGCACCAGCGGGCGACCGTCGGGGCCGAGCCTGACGGGTGGCGAAGGATCGGGTTCGGCAGCGCCTGTCCGGGTCGAATCCGCTCCGGCCCTGGTGCTGCCGGTGCGGCGACGGGGAGGCTCCTTGACCGGCTTGTCGACGGGGCCATCGTTGGCGGTTTTCGGCTTGTCCTTGTCGGCTTCGCCCGCGATCCCACCTTCCTCGTCCTCTGCACCGTCTTCGCTGCCGGTTCCGCTGCCCCGCTTCCGGGACTTCGGCTTCGGCCCGGCGGGCGGCTTCGGCGGCGTGGGTCCGGGCGGCGCATTGAGCAGTCCCGACAGCAGCGCGCCGAGCAGGCCGAGTGCGGCGGGTCCGAGCATCCCGGTCAGGCCCTCGGTGGCGTCCCGCGGTCCAGGCAGTTCGCCGATCCCGGTCAGGCCCGGCAGTGGGCCTACACGCACCGGCGGCGCGGGTGGCGGTCCTGTCCCATAGGCCGGAAGCGCGAGTTCCGCGGTCAGCGCCTGGCCATCCGCGCTGGCGTCGAGCCTGATCGCAAGCGCCTTGCCGTCCCAGATCACCGAATTGGCCTGCACGCCACCGATGCGCCAGACCAGCGTGATCTCGCCGGCTGGCGGGCGGCCATCCTCATCGACGATGACCGCCGACGGTGAGAGCACGTCGCCGGGTTTCAGGTGGGACGGGACTTCGATGTAGGCACGCAGTTCGGATGGTGGGGGCGCACCCACTCGAACGCTGGCCAGCACGCTGCTCAATTCCTTGCGCAGGACCTCGCATCGATCCAGCCAATCGGGACCCGTGAATGCCCAGCAGTGGAGCTGTGTCATGACCACCGGATGGCGCCCGCCGACGGTGGTGTCGAGCAGCCAGAGGCGGATGTCCGTGACCCGCTTTTCGGAAGGGCTGCCGGGAAGGAACAGGTATCGGGCGGGCATGCCGTTCAACTGGCCGTGACCCGCGTCCGATCCCTCGTTCCGGGCCGCTGAGCTGTCCTCCCACTGAGAGAAGGGATTGCTCACCACCCCATCGAAGCCGATAAGCACGTGGGCGCTCAAGGCTCCGGGTTGACTCCCAGAGATCTCGCGACGCAAGGACACCGAGCGCCCGTCAGGTCGAAAGCGACCAGGGGCTGGCAGCGCTTCGCGCTGTTCGCCACTCAGCAGCTCGGCCTGCCATCCCAGCGGCAATGGCCCCCAGGAAAAGTCATCGGAGGCGCTGCTTGCAGCCGCGGCCACCACCCACAGGGTCAGCAGCCCGAACAGCAGGGTGCGACTCAAGCCGGGAGCCATTCGACACTCCACGCGAGGGTCCAGACGCAGCCCAGCAGCATCGACCAGAGTGCAGCCACGACGACGCTGGTTCCGGGCGGCGCCCCATGGCGGATCGCGGAGCTCGCCGCACTGGCGGCGGTGCCGCACAGGCCCGAGACCAGAAAGGCCAATGCCGCGTCCCAGGCCAGGCCGAGTTGCGCCAGCGCCGCGAGGAGTGCGAAGGGGAGGAGCAAGGCCAGCGCTGCGTCGACACTGCGGTCGGCCTCCAGGCGGGCCCTGTCCGTGGCACCGATCGGACGCACCAGCAGGACACGAAGCAGCCGTGTCGCCAGCCCACCGCCGATCGCGGCCCCCAGTCCGAGCACGACCATGGCTTCGGGTTCCGGCGTCAGGCTGCGCGCCAGCAGCGCACCGAAGATCAGGAAGGCGAGCGTGCTCATGGCGCCTGTCCGAGTCCGATCGCCGCCCAGGCCAGCATCAGCACCGCACCGATCAACGTGGTCAGCACCAGGCCCGCTGCTCGCCGCTCACCGACCAGCTCGGCAATCGCCGCATTCAGCGGAGCCAGTGCCCACAGGTAGCCGGTGACGCCGAAGGCCAAGGCTGCCGGCCAGCCCAGGCCCAATTGCGCCGCCAGCCCGCAGAGGCCGTAGACCAGGGTGGGCGCGAAGGCGAGCCCGAAGGCCCGCAGCGTGAATCCGAAAGCGGTGTCGGCGCCGAGCGGCCGCGTCACGATCCAGGCGAGCAGGGCGAGCAGCGCGACGCCCAGCGTGCCGAGCAGCAGGCCGGAGGCCGCCAGCACGGCCGCACCCGCCAGGGCCGCTTCATCCCATGGCTGCCCGCGCCGCAGGTCGATCGCGGTCTGCGCGAAGAAGCAGGCGAAGGCGCTTCCCGACACCAGCAGGGCGATGGGCGCGGGCAAGGCTCCGGCATGGCGACGAATGATCTCGGCCGGCGCAGCCATGGTCGCGAACACCAAGCGCCATGGCGCCGGCGATGGCAGGGCACCTGGAGAGTCGGCAGGGGCGGGCATGGGGTCGTGGCGGTTCCCTTCCCGGACAGCCTAAGGCGCAGCGCGCGGCCTCCGTCTTGATCAGGAACAAGCGCCGCGAACGCGGTATCCCGGGATTCCGTTCGTATCGACCAGTCCGTGCTCGATCAGCCACGCCCGCGCATCGTCGGCATCGCGCTCGAACCAGGCCTTGGCGGAGCCCAGGCGGAAGCTGTAGCCCCAGGCATCCATGTCGGTCAGCGCGCGCTCGCGGCCGAAGCCGGGGATGTCGTCGGCGAGCACGATCTGCAGCCAGCAGGTCGCGGTCTCCTCGGCCTCGGTGTCGGCGGCATCGGTATGCACCGTCGCGCGCCGTTCCGGTGTGCAGGTGATCCAGTGGCAGGCCTCGTGCAAAACCGAATGCAAAGGCGTGTCTGGACGGGCGTAGAGCGATTCGCCCACCAGCCCGGCCTCGCAATCACCCCAGTAACTGCCCGGGATCTCGGCCTCGGGCGGCAGCATCATGAGCTTCAGCCCGAAGCGGGCGAGCAGGCGGGCGGTGTCCTCGTGTCCGATGTCGGCGAGGCGGAGGACCGGCGGCGTTTCGGGGATGGCAGTCATCAATGGCAGATCGAGCCGGGGCCAACTGGAGGTCTCTGCAGGAGCGCGCTCTGCGCGCGATAGTCCGGCCTCGACAGCGCGCCACAAGGGCGCTCCCGCATCAGAGATGCGAGCCTCTCCCGAGTC
>JANJUH010000138.1 GCA_024710675.1 Lysobacterales bacterium | reverse complement strand
CGGTTTCGCGCCCTGTTATCGCTGCCTGTTCCCCGAGCCGCCGGCCCCCGAGGACGCGCCGAACTGTGCCGACATCGGCGTGCTCGGCGTGCTGCCGGGCCTCGTCGGCCTGTGGCAGGCGAGTGAGACGCTGAAATGGCTGCTCGGCATCGGCGAGCCGCTGATCGGCCGATTGCTGCTCGTCGATGCGCTGGCCGCGCGCACCCGCGAGGTGCGGATCCCGGCCGATCCGGACTGTGCATGGTGCGCGCCGGGACGCGATTTTCCCGGCTATGCCGATTACGCCGCCTTCTGTGCGGACGCCCCCGGGAATCCTGAACAACAGGCCATCAGTCCTGGGCAGTGCAAGCGGCAGCCTTGGGCATAATCGCGGGCTGCATCCGGACGACACCCCCTCATGCCTGCGCGCCTGCTGGACGGCAAAGCCATCGCCGATGAGCTGATCGAGCACATTCGCCTGAAGGTGCGCGACCGCGTGCGCGCGGCGCAGTGCCCGCCGGGGCTGGCGGTGATCCTGGTCGGTGCCGACCCGGCCTCGCAGGTGTACGTGCGCAACAAGCGCCGCGCTTGCGAGCGAGCCGGCTTCCTGACCCGCGACCACGATCTGCCTGCCACCACCACGCAGGCCGAATTGCTGGCGCTGATCGATGCACTCAATGCCGATCCGGCGGTGCACGGGATCCTGGTACAGATGCCGCTGCCGCCGCAGATCGACGCGCGCCTCGTGATCCAGCGGATCTCCCCGCGCAAGGACGTGGATGGCTTCCACCCGGAAAACGTCGGTCGCCTGGCGCTGCGCGAGCCGGGCTTGCGCCCATGCACGCCCAAGGGCGTGATGAGCCTGCTCGCGCACACCGACAAGCCGGTGCGGGGACGCGATGCGCTGGTGGTCGGTGTGTCGAACCATGTCGGCCGGCCGATGCTGCTCGAGCTGCTGCTGGCGGGCGCCACAGTCACTGCGACCCATCGCTTCACCGCTGATCTCGAAGCCCACGTGCGTCGCGCCGACCTGCTGGTGGTGGCCGCCGGCAAGCCGGGGCTGGTGCGGGGCGAGTGGATCAAGCCCGGGGCGGTCGTCATCGACGTGGGTATCAACCGCCAGTCCGACGGAAGGCTGGTGGGAGACGTCGAGTTCGCCACCGCCTCCGAACGCGCCTCGTGGATCACGCCGGTGCCAGGTGGCGTCGGGCCGATGACGGTGGCCACGCTGCTGCAGAACACGCTGGAGGCTTGTGAGGCCTTCGCCTTGGCGCCACGGGTGGCGGGGTAGGGTCGGGGGATGTCGATGCGATCTGCCACTGTGCATTCGGGACCCGGGAGAGCCAACGCGGGTGCCCCTTGGCGTGTGGGCGTTGCTGCCAGCGCGCGGCGCGCTGTCGTGCTGGCTGTCGCCTTGCTGCTGGCCGGCTGCGCCAGTCTCGTCGATCGCGCCTCCAACCGGCTGGGGACGCAGCTCTCGGCGGGAATCCTCGATCATGACGACCCGGCGACGGTGGCAGCGGGGTTGCCCGCTTACCTGTTGCTGCTCGACGGGCTCAACCAGGATCCGAAGGCCTCGCCGGCGCGCCTGTGCCTCGCGGGGCGGCTGTACGGCGCCTATGCCGGGTCCTTCGTGGCGGAACCCGAGCGCGCCAGGCGGCTGTCGGCGCGGGCGCTCGATTACGCGGCTCGCGGGGCCTGTGCTTACGGCGCGCGCTGGTGTGGCCTGCCGGACGGGTCTTACGAGGCGGTCGATGCGGCGGTGGCGACCGCCAGTCGCAAGGACCTGGAAGCGCTGGCCTGCCTCGGCACCGCATGGGCCGGTTACATCCAGAATCACGCCGATGACTGGGACGCGATTGCCGACATTCCCAAGGCGCGGCGGGTCATCGAGCGTGTCGTCGAGCTCGAGCCGACGCACGCGGGCGGCGAGCCGCAGCTCTACCTCGGGGTCATGAATTCGCTCTTGCCGCCAGCCTATGGCGGCAAGCCGGACGTGGCGCAGGGCCATTTCGAGCGGGCGATCGAGCTGTCGGCCGGGCGCAACCAGATGGCGCGGGTGCTCTATGCGCGGCATTACGCGCGCATGGTCTTCGACCAGGAACTGCACGACCGCCTGCTCGACGAGGCGCTGGCCGCGGACCCCGAAGCTCCTGGCCTGACACTGACGAACACCCTGGCGCGCGAGCAGGCGCGCCAGCTCAAGGATTCCTCGAAGGACTATTTCGAATGACGATGTGGCGTGTGCTGGCCGGCGTGCTCGCCGGGTTGTCGATGGCGGCAATGGCGGATGCGGCGACGCTGAAGGTGGCGACGCTGGCCCCCGAGGGCAGCAACTGGATGAAGGAGATGCGCGCGGCCGGCGAGGCGATCAAGACCGCCAGCGATGGGCGCGTCGAACTCAAGTTCTTCCCTGGCGGCGTGATGGGCAACGGCGAGACCGTGCTGCGCAAGATCAAGCTCGGGCAGTTGCAGGGCGGCGCTTTCGCGACCACCGAACTCGCCGGCGTCAATCCGGATGTGCAGGTCTATGGATTGCCCTTCCTGTTTTCCACGGTCGAAGAGGTCCGGGCCGTGCGTCAGACCCTCGACCCACTCGTGAAGAAGGGCTTCGAGGACAAAGGCATGGTGGTTGCCGGGCTCACCGGCGGCGGTTTCATCTACCTGATGGGCACCAAGTCCATCGCCAGCCAGGACGAGATGCGCGGCACCAAGGTCTGGGTGCCCGAGGGCGATGCTGTCGGCCGGATTGCCTTCGAGGAGGCCGGCATCAGCCCGGTGGTGCTCGGCCTGGGCGATGTCTACACCAGCCTGCAGACCGGCCTGATCGACACCGTCGGCAACACCACCACCGGTGCCGTCGCCTTCCAGTGGGCGACCAAGGTGCGTTACATGGTCGACCTGCCGGTGGCCTACACGATGGGCCTGCTGGCTTTCGACCAGAAGGCACTGGGACGTCTGGATGCGGCTGATCGCGCCAGCGTGATCCGCGAGATCGAAGCGGCATTTGCGCGTCTTGAGACCTCCAACGAGGCCGACGATCGCGCCACCCGCGAGACGCTGGTCAAGGAAGGTGTCGCACTGCAGGTGCCGAGCGCCGAGGAGATTGCCAAATGGCGCGCCGTCGGTGAGCGCACTCGCGCGCGCATGCAGGCCGAGGGCCTGATCTCCGCGGAGATCCTGTCCGCGCTCGACGGGGCGCGCAAGCCTTGAGGAGCGCGCTCGCCATGCTCGGTCGCGCGGTCGCGCGGGTCGAGGATGGCCTGCTCGCGGCGCTCGGACTCGGGCTGCTGCTGGCGGCGGCTGCCCAGCTCGGATTCCGCTTTGCCGGCGGCGGACCGGCCTGGCTGGACCTGGCGATGCGCACGGCGACCCTGTGGATCGCACTGGTCGGAGCGCTGGTGGCGACGCGCGAGGGCCGGCAGTTGCACATCGACGCGCTGGTGGCACGCCTGCAGGGCTGGCCTTCGCACCTGGTGCGCGGCGTCGTGGCCGTGTTCACCGCGGGAGTCTGCGCGCTGCTCGCGCACGCCAGCCTGACGCTGGTACAGCTCGAGCGCGAGGGCGACGCCGTGCTCTTCCTCGGGATCCCGAACTGGCTGGCGCTGTCAATCCTGCCCGTCGTCTTCGCGCTGATGGCGCTGCACGCGCTGGCGCAACCCTTCGTCCACAGACCGCCGGGCGAATCCTCGTGATCGTTCTCGGCGCCTTGCTGGTCCTGTTGCTCGCGCTGTTGGGTGCGCCGTTCTTCGCGCTGATCGCGGCCATCGCGCTCTACGGATTTCACCAGCAGGGTTATGACCTCGCCATCGTTGCGGTCGAGATCAACCGCCTCGGCGAGATGCCGGTGCTGGTCGCGATCCCGCTGTTCACGCTGGCCGGCTACCTGCTCAGCGAAAGCGGCGCGCCCAGGCGCCTGGTGCGGCTGACCCAGGCGCTGTTCGGCTGGATGCCGGGCGGCCTCGCGATCGTCGCGCTGATCGCCAGCGCGTTGTTCACGGCGCTCACCGGTGCTTCGGGCGTCACCATCGTCGCGCTCGGTGCCGTGCTGTTCCCGGCACTGCTGCACGGCGGCTACAGCCGCGCCTTCAGCCTCGGCCTGGTCACGGCCTCCGGCAGCCTGGGCCTGCTCTTCGCCCCCTCATTGCCGCTGATCATTTACGGTGTCGTCGCCCAGCAGCTGAATACGCAACCGCCGGTGTCGGTCGAGGACCTGTTCATCGCCGGCATCCTGCCTGGGCTCTTCATGCTGCTGGTGTTGTCGGTCTACGCGATCTCGCAGGCGCCGAAGATGGCTCCCGAGGCGCGCCGCTTCGATCGCGCCGAGGCCTGGACCGCGGTGAAGGAAGCGCGCTGGGAGATCCCGTTGCCGCTGATCGTGCTCGGCGGCATCTATTCCGGACGGATCGCCCCCTCGGAAGCTGCCGCATTGACCGCGGTCTACGTCTTCCTGGTCACGGTCGTGATCCGCCGCGAGCTTGCGCTCTCCCGGCTGCCGCACGTGGTGCGCGAGGCGATGATGCTGGTCGGCGGCATCCTGCTGATCCTCGGCGCCGCCTTCGCCCTGACCAATTACCTGATCGATGCCGATGTGCCCGGGCAACTCTTTGCCTGGGTACAGGAACACGTCTCCGCGCGCTGGCTCTTCCTGCTGGTATTGAACGCCTTCCTGCTGGTCTTCGGGATGCTGCTCGAAGGCTATCCGGCGATCGTCGTGCTGACGCCGCTGGTACTGCCGATCGCGACCGGCTACGGCATGGATCCGGTGCATTTCGGGATCCTGTTCCTCGCCAACCTGCAGATCGGCCTCTTCATGGCGCCGCTGGGCATGAACCTTTTCATCGCCGCCTATCGCTTCCGCACGCCGGTAACCGAAGTGATCCGGGCGAGCTGGCCTTTCTTCCTGCTGCTGCTCGGCTGCGTGCTGGTGATCACCTACCTGCCGTGGCTGTCGCTGGTGTTGTTGGGCAGGTGAGGGGCGAGAGCGGGTGCAGCAGATATCGCAGCCGCGCCGATTGACTCTCCGCCGCCAGTGAACGAGCCTAGGACCAGTGGTGTCGGCCATGGCCGGAGGGTTGATGCGAAACCTGACTGACGCCGACTGGCGCAACCTGGTCTACGTGATAGCCCAGGGGCGCTGCGTGCTGTTCCTTGGACCCGACATCCCCCTGCTCGACGGCGATGCTCAGCGTCCGTCCTTGGTGTCCGAGCTTACGGAAATCCTGGCCGGTGAACTGGGCGAGCTGCCGGAACCGGGAACACCGCTAGCCGAGGTTGCTCAGGAGTTCGAAGCCAAGGGCGACCATAACGAGCTGGAGTCTGTCCTGCAACAGTTCTTCACGTCGCGCAGGGCCCAGTCGTCCCGGATCCACGATGATCTTGCGGCCATCGGCTTTCCCCTCGTGGTGACATCGTGCCATGACCACCTCATGGAAGACGCGCTTCAGCGAGCAGGCCGGTCACCGCACGCGGACCACTACCATTTCCGTGGCTCCGGCAGGGAGCTGGTCGCCGAAGCCACTGTGAGTCGCCCCCTTGTCTACCACTTGCACGGCGACCTCAATCTGCCGGATTCGCTGGTGATCACCGAACAGGATCTGCTGGACTTCCTGGTCGCCGTCATTTCGGGAAAACCGCGGCTTCCCGACAATATCCGCAGCACGCTCCAGGCGAAGGGGCGCAGCTTCCTTTTTGTCGGCTTCGGCATGAATCGCTGGCATCTACGGATCCTCGTTCATGTCTTGCGAGGGCCGCGCCCTGATACCCGCTCCTTTGCGATCGAATCCGCGGATCACGTTGAGGGTGCCGGCGACCACAATTCGGTGCTCTACTTCTGGCGCGGTTTCAAGGTCGCCACCTATCACGTACCCTTGGGTGACTTCGTAGCGGATCTTCGTCGTCGGGTCGAACGATACCGGGAAGAGTCGGGCGGTCAGGGCGCGACTCACAGTCGCCCGGTCCGGTTCGGAGTAAGTAGCCCGCGCGTGTTCATTTCCTACGATCGTCGGGACGCCGAGATGGCGGACATTGTTTGTCGTCGGCTCGAAGGCGAGGGCTGCACGCCCTGGCTGGATCGCAAGCGGCTCGAGTCGGGCGATC
>JANJUH010000121.1 GCA_024710675.1 Lysobacterales bacterium | reverse complement strand
GGTGCGGGCCGTGGCCTCGTGGGCCGACACCAGCGCACGCACCATATCCATCGCGGCCAGCCCACCTTCGGGCTCCTCGATCGAGCTCAGCTTGGCGAACTCGCGATAGGTGCCCGGCGCCGGGTAGCCCAGCGCGCGGATGCGCTCGGCGATGTCGTCGAGCGCGGTCCACTGTTCGGTGTACTGGGTCATGAACATCGCATGCAAGCTGTTGAAATGCGGGCCGGTGACGTTCCAGTGGAAGTTGTGCGTCATCAGGTACAGGGTGTAGCTGTCGGCCAGCAGGGCCGAGAGCCCGGCGACGATCTTCGCGCGCTCCTCGCTGCCGATGCCGATGTCGATCTTCGGGGCCTTGGCGGACTTCTTGGACATGGCGGTACTCCAGTTCGTATCGTTGGCTCAGGGTAGCGCATCCACGCTGACAGGCGTCTTGCCCGACATCAAGGCGGTGGCGATCCAATCCAGAGCAAGGTGGAGGTGGGGTATGCGCAGGAACATCGGACTCTGGGTCTTCGTGCTTTTCCTGCCCGCCATGGCCCAGGCCCAGGAGATCCACGCGATCCAGGGTACGGGCGCGGCCTCGCCAGTCGTCGGCCAGCGCGTCACCAGCCAGGACAACGTCGTCACGGCGTTGGCATCGAATGGCTTTTTCATGCAGACCCCGACTGCACGTGAGGACGGCGACCCACGCAGCAGCCAGGGCATCTTCGTGTTCACCTCGAGTGCGCCGATCATTGCCGTCGGGGATCGGGTGACCGTCAACGGCCTGGTCGAGGAATCCTTCGGCTTCACCCGCCTGGCGGGATCGCCCACGGTCGACCGGCTCGGCACGGCGCCGCTGCCGCCGCCGGTGGTGCTGGCGCCATCGGCCGATCCGGCGGCTCCGACGTGCTTTGCCGATCCCGATCCCGAGATCGCCAACTTCGAATGCCTCGAAGGCATGCGCGTGACGGTGCCCGATGGTGTGGTCGTGCAGGCCAACCAACGCTTCGGCAGCGATCCGCTGGCCGAGGCCCGAGTCGTTGTCGGCGCCGTGCGCGCGCGCCGCGAGGCCGGGCTTTCGTGGCCGGGTTTCGCCGGACTGCCGGCCTCGATCCCGATCTGGGACGGCAATCCGGAGCTGTTCGAGCTCGATCCGGACCGCCTCGGCCTGCCCAACCAATCCCTGCGCGGCGGCATGCGCTTCTCGGCCACCGGCGTGATCGGCTACGAGTTCAACGACTACGAGCTGTGGCCGACCGAACTGGTCCTCGGCGATCGCGCCAAGTTGCCGGCAGCGGTGCGCCCGGCGCAGCCCGGCGAGATTGCGGTCGCCTCCCTCAACGTCCGGCGTCTGTACGACGATGTTGCCGGCAACAACCAGCAGACCAATTGCAGCGGCCAGACCACCGGCTATGGCGACGTGCTGAGCAGCGCCGAGTACGACCGGCGCCTGACCAAGACTGCGCGCCATGTGCTCGAGGTGATGGCGGCACCGGACATCCTGGCGCTGCAGGAAGTCGAGAACCTGAAGGTGCTCGACGACCTCGCCGCGCGCATCGCCACGCTGGCACCCTCGGTGGTCTATCGCGGCTTGCTGGTCGATGGCAATGATCCCGGCGGCATCGACGTCGGTTTCCTGGTGCGCGAGGGCAGGGCGTTGCTGCCCGGCGCGCGGGTCACGCAGTACGGCAAGAACCTGTCGCTGTCCTTTGCCGGCGGCTGCCTGCACGATCGCCCACCGCTGCTGCTCGAGGCCGTCGCCGCCACCGGCAAGCGTCCGCTTGCGGTGCTGGCCAACCACACCCGCTCGCTGAACAACATCGGCGATTGCCGCAACAGCGGCCCCGACTTTGTCTGCCGCAAACGCCTCGAGCAGGCCGAGGACATCGCTGCGCTGGTGGCCAACCTGCAAAGCAGCCAGCCTGGCCGCGCGCTCGCCGTGGTCGGCGACATCAACGCCTTTCCCTTCAGCGATGGCCATGTCGATGTGGTCGGCATCATCCGTGGCACGGCACGCCTGCAGGGTGATCCCGAACCCGACAGCCAACTCGCGCCGCTCGTCGATCATGTCGAGCCCAACCTGGTCGATGCCGTCGCCTTCCTGCCCGAGGGCGAGCGCCACAGCTACGTCTTCGCCGGCAGCCTGCAGCAGCTCGACCACGCCCTGCTTAGCCACGCGGCCCTCGCGCGCCTGAGCGGCGTCGCCTTCGCCCGCGGCAATGTCGATGCGCCCGCGCTCGATGCCGATGGTGACGGCCCGACCGGTGTATCCGATCACGATGGGCTGGTGGTGTACCTGGATGGCCGGTGATCCCCACGTAGCCCGCGTTGACCGCCACCGGCGGGCTACGCGGGTGCTTGTCGCAAGCCACGCGGGTAGCGCCTGTGGCGCAACCCGCGCTACAGCCGATAGCGCACCTTGATCAGGAACTGATCGGCATCGCGCAGATCGAATACCTCCGACAGCAGGTCGCCGAGATCCTCGGCTCCGGGCCCTTCCTCGCGCAGGAAGCCGCCGCGGCTGTAGACCACGTACAGGTCCGATTGCGGGCGGAACTCCCAGCGATAGCGCAGCTGCAGGCCGAAATTGCTGACGCTGAAATCCTCGACCGCCTCCTCGCTGCGCTGCAGGCGACCATCGCCCGCGAGCCGGTAGGCATCGGCATCCTCGGCGATGATCCCCACCCACTGCAGCTTGACGCGAAACTCCTGGCGCTCGGCGGGGAACCAGTTCAGGTTGATGCCCGCCTCGACCTGGCGGCGGTCGAAGCTCGCGAACAGCGTGTCGCCGCGCCACAGCAGCCAGTCGGGGCTGACGTTCGGCTCGGCGTAGAACTCGAGGTTCAGGTGCTCGTCGACGAACCACACGAAGTCCGCATTGAGCTGCAATCCCCAGCCGCCCAACGCGCCCTGGTTGAGCCAGGCGCCGAGTTCCCATTGCGAGTGCGGCGCGCGCGGGGAGGTGTACTCGCCGTAAAGGTAATGGCGCGGGGCCATGCGCACCGGTCCGTTGCCGCGCGAGATCAGGTCGTCGATGCCGGCGGAGCGCAGCGAGCCCTCGAAGAACAGGCGACCGCCGTCGCGCATCGAGTAGGTCGGACCGAACCAGAGATCGGCCGGCAGACGCTCACCGATGTCATTGCCCCGCCACTGCAGCCTGAGCGACCACTGCGTGGACTCGATTGCGTCCGTCGCGGCGTAGTCGTTGTCGGTGAATCGCGACTGCCAGCTCCCCTGGATCAGGTTGGCGCGGCCGAGAAAGCCGGCGTCGTTGAGTTCGAGGGAACGCTGGTAATGGAGCAGGTCGACGTTGTGCCGCCATGCCGCCGTCGGCGTGTAGTTCGCGCGCAGCGTGGCGCCATGGCCATTGCGCCCGCCGCTCGCCTGATCGCTCGCGCTCGCCAGCAGCAGGCCCTCGATGCGCCAGTGCGCGTCCGGGCTCCACTGTGAGTCGAAGGCATGGACCGTCGCATCCCGATCGAGAAAGGGGCGCTGCGTGTGCACACCGAGGTAGCCGAGGTTGAGATCGCCCATCGGACGCGTCAGGCGCAGCGCGCTGTACTGGCGACCGATGTCCTCCTCGTACTGTGCCTCGCGGGCCAGGAAGACTCCGTAACCGAAGCCGCCCAAACTGCCGTTGGCCTTCAGCGCGAGATCGATGTCGGCGGCGCGAGCTTGCTCGTCGTCGCGCGGGCCGCCGACGCGGCGGGTGTAGAGCACCTGGCCGCCGTCGGGCGTGGCGATCGTGAAGGCACCCTGGTTCTCGGTGAAGAAGGGCCGCTTGTCCGAGAAAAAGGTCTCGATCGCGTCGAAGTTGACGACCAGCTCGTCGGCCTCGACCTGTCCGAAGTCCGGATTCAGCGCCGCGGCGAGCTGGAAATCACCCGAGGGCTTCCAGAACACATCCAGCCCGAGCTTGTCGTCGAACTGGTCTGCAACCAGGTCCTGGCGCACACTGGCATAGGGCCAGGCCCGGAGCAGGCCAGCCGAGTACTGGCGGATCTGTACCGGTGCGAAATCCGACAGGAAGCGCCCGCGCATGAAGCTCACCGGCGGCCACGCCGCGCGCTCCTGGTTGTGGCCGAGCACACGATCGACATACAGACCGATGGTGCGCTGCTCGGCGCCGCTGTCGCCCATCTGCGCGATGCTCCACGGGATCAGGAATTCCGCGCTCCAGCCCTCGGGATCCTCGCTGACGGCAACCTGCCAGTCGCCGTCCCAGTCCGATGAAAACCGCGTCTCCGCGGTGATCGTCTCGTCCTGCACCGAGCCCGACAGACCGACGGTGAAGGCATAGCCGACGCGGCCGTCGCCGTCGAAATCGATCATCACGTTGACCCGGTCCCCGCTCATCCGCGCATCACGCGGCGTGCGCGCGTTCTGCCGCGGGATGCCGTCGGGCTGGGTGATGCGGATCCCTACTGCGATGCCCTCCGGCCGCGACAGCACCCGCGCCGCCACCGGTTGGCTGGGCTCGTCGAGGGTGAAGGGCTGGACGCGACGAAAGTCCTCGATGAGCTTGGCCTCGGCCCACGCGCCTTCGTCCAGGCGGCCGTCGATGGTGATGGATCCATCGGGTTCGGCGACTGCGATGGACCAGGCAAGCAGACCCGCAAGGGTGAGGGACAGACGGGTCATGGCTGTTGGTTTCGCGGGGGACGATGATGATCGCTAACCCATCATCCTCATCCAGCCCGCCAGCGGGTACCAGTGTCAGGTGTCATGGTGGCGAGGCCCCGGGTGTGATCGTAGGAGCGCGCTCTGCGCGCGAAAGCCTTGCGGCAAGGTCCGTTCGCGCCCGAGGGCGCTCCTACATCGGCACCGGATCGTCCTGCCCCGATTGTAAGAGCGCGCTCTGCGCGCGAAAACCTTGCGGCAAGATTCGGTCGCGCCCGAGGGCGCTCCTAGATCGGCACCGGATCGTCC
>JANJUH010000084.1 GCA_024710675.1 Lysobacterales bacterium | reverse complement strand
GTGCCCTATGTCTCGGTGCTGACCCATCCCACCACCGGCGGCGTCTCGGCCAGCCTCGGCATGCTCGGTGACATGAACCTCGCCGAGCCGCAGGCGCTGATCGGCTTCGCCGGCCCGCGCGTGATCGAGCAGACCGTCCGCGAGACCCTGCCCGAAGGCTTCCAGCGCAGCGAGTTCCTGATCGAGAAGGGCGCGATCGACGCCATCGTAGACCGCCGTGAACTGCGCGACCGCCTCGCCGCGATGCTCGCGATCCTGACCCGGATGCCGGCGCCGGCAGCTTGAAGGGCGCGATGGGATCGCAGCTCTTCGAATTTCCCGGTTCCTGCGGGGATCGCGGTCGTGGTTGGTGGTGAGTCGCAGGCGCATCGTATTGGCGTCATTCCGGCGCGGGCCGGAATCCAGCGCTCTTTCCTGCCCGCCGCAAGGACGTCCTGGATCCCGGCCTGCGCCGGGATGACGAGCATCGGGAGATTGTCTGGCAGACGGCGGAGCGTCGGCATGAATGCCGACCCACGAACCGGCGGCAGCTCTGTGGGTCCGGATTCATCCGGACGCTTCTGGCGCCGAAGCCGGTGAAGTGAGTCAAGGCACGGTCAGCAACCACAGCCAGGAATCCGACCGAAGCGGGCCTTTGCCACTCACCATTCACCACTCACGACTCACTGCGCTCATCACCCATGCCCCGCACCCTCGCCGACTGGCTGCACCATTACGAGGCCCTGCACCCGCGTCCGATCGACATGGGGCTGGAGCGGGTGGGCGAGGTGTGGCGCCGGCTCGGCTCGCCGCGGCCGGCGCCCTTGTGCCTTGTCGTCGGGGGCACCAACGGCAAAGGCTCGACGGTGGCCTGCCTCGAGGCCTGCCTGCGCGCTGCCGGTCATCGCGTGGGCGCCTACACCTCGCCGCACCTGTTGCGCTACAACGAGCGCATCCGCATCGATGGCGAGGACGTCTCCGACGCCGCCCTGTGCGGCGCCTTCGAGCGCATCGAGGCTGCGCGCGGCGAGATCGCGCTGACCTATTTCGAGGCCGGCACGCTGGCGGCGTTCGTGCTGATGGCGGAGTCGCCATTGGAGGCTGCGGTGCTCGAGATCGGCCTCGGCGGGCGCCTCGATGCGGTCAACCTGGTCGATGGCGATGCGGCGATCCTGACCAGCGTGGACCTGGACCACATGGACTATCTCGGTCCGACGCGCGAGCACATCGGCGCCGAGAAGGCGTGGATTTTCCGCCGGGGCTGTCCTGCGATCCTGGCCGAGCCCGACCCACCGGCCAGCGTGCTGATCCATGCAGAGCGTATCGGCACCGACCTCTACCGGCTGCCGGAGATCGCCGTCGAAGCCTGCGGCAACTGGTCGTTGCCGCTACCCGATGGGCAGGCCTTGCGCTTGCCGCCACCCGGCTTGCCGGGCCCGAGCCAGCGTCGCAATGCGGCAGCGGCAACGCTTGCGTTGTGGGCGCTGCGTGAACATTGGCGCTATTCGCCGGAGGCTTTGGCCGCGGGCATCGGCAGCGCCCGTGCGACCGGTCGCCTGCAGCGCCTGCCACTTGCGGTCGAAACCTGGGTGGATGTCGCCCACAACCCCGAATCGGCGCGCGAACTGGCGAACTGGCTGGCGCGCCAGCCGTCACGGCGCACCGTTGCCGTCTACGCCGCACTCGCCGACAAGGATCTGGCCGCCATCGTAGAGCCCTTGCTGCCCGTGGTCGAGGGCTGGGTCCTGCACGATCTGCGGCCATCCAGCCCGCGGGCCGCCGAGCCCGCACTGTTGCGCGCTGCCTTGCACGGGGCCCCGGTGTTCACCGAGGCTCCCGACATGCCTGCCGCGCTGGCCAGCGCGACCGCGGCGGCCGGCGCGCAGGGCCGCGTGCTGGTCTTCGGGTCCTTCCTGACCGTGGCCGACGCGTTGAGGGCGGTTCAGGCGACGTCCTGAGTGCGGCCTATACTCGCGCCATTCCTCTGGAGTCCTGCCGAACGATGGACGACGCCCTACGCCAGCGCCTGGTCGGTGCGGCCGTGATCATCGCGCTCGCGGTGATCTTCCTGCCCATGTTCCTCGACAGCCCCGAACCTGCGCCCACCACGCAGCAGATGGACCTGGCCATCCCGCCGCGCCCCGATGCCGGCGGCGAGACGCGCCGCTTGCCGCTGGATCCGGCGATGAGCGCGCCGCAACCGGAGAGCGAGGCCGTGCTCGAGTCGGCCGGCAGCGGCGTCGCCGAGCCCACGCCCGCGCCTGCGCCTGCGCCGGTCGTCACTGCGCCGCCGCCCAAGCCTGCCGCCAGCACCCCGGTGCCCGTACCCGCGGCAGCTCCGGCGCCGGCAGCGCCGGCCGTTTCGTCGCCAGCGCCGGCGCCTGCCACGCCCGCCGCGACAGCTCCGAAACCACCGACACCCGCCAGCGGCGGCCGCTTCGTTGCGCAGTTCGGCAGCTATGCCGACCGCAGCAACGCGGAAGCCCTGGTTCGCGATCTCGCCAAGGCCGGCGTGCCCGCCTCGATCGAGGCCGTATCGGCGGCCTCCGGTCGCAGCCTGCACCGCGTCCGCAGCCAGGCCTACGCCACCCGCGCCGATGCAGAGGCTGCGCGCCTGTCGGCGCAGCGCCAGATTGCCGGACTGCAGAGCACCGTGGTCGAGTTGGCGCGCGCCGACGCCACGCAATCCGACCCACGCCCGGCCCAGCTTTCCGGCTGGGCGGTCCAGGTCGGGGTGTTCAGCCGCAAGCAGGGCGCCGACGAACTGATCGCCCGCCTGCGCGCCGCCGGCTACGCCGCCTTCTCGGAGCCTGTACGCGTCGGCGGCGGCCAGACCGGCTATCGCGTGCGGGTAGGACCCGAACTGAAGCGCGAAAATGCAGTGCGCATCCAGGGCGAGCTCAAAGCCAGGATGAAGCTCGCCGACGCGCTCGTCGTCGCGCATCCCTGATTCAGACCAGTGCTTTGGATCGACTGGCTGATCATCGGCGTCATCAGTGTCTCGACGCTGATCAGCCTGATTCGCGGCTTTGTCGCCGAAGCGCTGTCGATCCTGATCTGGATCGGGGCGCTATGGGCAGCCTTCCAGTTCACCGAGCAGGTCTCGGCCGACTACTTCGGCACCATCGAGGAACCTTCGATGCGACTGGCCGTGGCGGCGCTGGTGCTGATCCTCGCCATCCTCGTGCTCGGCTCGCTGCTGAGCTGGGCGATCGGACGGCTGGTGCGCTCGACCGGTTTGGCCGGCACCGACCGCCTGCTCGGCATGCTCTTCGGCGCCGTGCGCGGGGTGATCACTGTGGTCGCGCTGGTTGCGGTGGCCAGTTGGACGCCGTTGTGCCGTGATTCATGGTGGCAGGCTTCGCGGCTGATCCCCGCCTTCGAGTCGCTCAGCCTGATGGCGCGCGATTTCCTGCCCCCGGCGCTGCGTGAGATCATGGGCAGTTGCCGGGCCGAGGCCCCGACACCGGGACCCGAGGCGCCCGTCCCACCGCCCTCCGGAGGCGCATGACATGTGTGGAATCATCGGCATCGTGGGCCGCAGCGAGGTCGCGACCGCGCTGTACGACGGCCTGACCGTCCTGCAGCACCGCGGCCAGGACGCGGCCGGTATCGCGACCGTCAACGGCCAGCGCCTGTCCCTGCACAAGGGCAATGGACTGGTTCGTGACGTCTTCGACGCCGCGGCGATGGCCCGCCTGCGCGGTACGATCGGTATCGGCCATTGCCGCTATCCCACCGCGGGTGGCGATGGGGCGGGCGAGTCCCAGCCCTTCTACGTCAACTCGCCCTTCGGCATCGCCCTTGCGCACAACGGCAACCTGATCAACACCGCGACCCTGAAGCGCGAGGTCTACGCCGAAGATCGCCGCCACATCAACACCGATTCCGATTCCGAGGTCCTGCTCAACGTCTTCGCGCACGAACTGGGCGTGCAGGAGCGCATGCGCCTCGACCCCGAGCACCTGTATCGCGCGGTCGCCGGCGTCCACGCACGCTGCATCGGCGGCTACGCGATCGTCGCGGTGGTGCTCGGCTATGGCCTCGTCGGCTTCCGCGACCCGCACGGTATCCGCCCGCTGGTGATCGGTCGCCGCGATACGCCGGCCGGCCCGGAATGGGCGCTGGCTTCCGAAAGCGTCGCCCTCGACATCCTCGGCTTCAAGCTGGTGCGCGACGTGGCGCCCGGTGAGGCCGTGCTGATCACCAGCGAGGGCGAGTTCCACGCGCGCGAGTGCGCCCCGGCGCGCACCCACGCGCCGTGCATCTTCGAGTACGTCTACATGGCGCGGCCGGATTCGTTGATCGAGGACGTCTCGGTCTACAAGGCCCGCCTGCGCATGGGCGAACGTCTGGCGCAGAAGATCCTCAGGCAAATGCCCGGGCACGACATCGACGTCGTCATTCCGATTCCCGATACCTCGCGCACGGCGGCCATCCCGCTGGCCAAGGCACTCGGCGTCGAGTACCGCGAGGGCTTCGTCAAGAACCGCTACATCGGCCGCACCTTCATCATGCCGGGGCAGACCGAGCGGGTGAAATCGGTGCGCCGCAAGCTCAATGCCATCGAACTCGAGTTCAGGGCTAAGGTGGTGCTGCTGGTCGACGACTCCATTGTCCGCGGCACCACCAGCAAGCAGATCGTGCAGATGGCCCGCGAGGCCGGCGCGCGCAAGGTCTACCTGGCCTCGGCGGCGCCGCCGGTGCGCTATCCCAATGTCTACGGGATCGACATGCCGGCGGCCACAGAGCTGGTCGCCCACGGCCGCAGCGAGGGCGAGGTGCAGGACTTCATCGGTTGCGACTGGCTGATCTACCAGGATCTCGCCGACCTCGTCGCGGCGGTGCAGGAAGGCAATCCGGAACTTCAAGCCTTCGATACCTCCTGTTTCAGCGGCGAGTACGTGACCGGCCTGTCCGAGGCCTATCTCGAGCAACTCGAGCTGTTGCGCAACGACGAGGCCAAGGCCCGCCGCCGCGACGAGGCGGCGCCCGCCCGCGCCGGATGAGGGCGCATCCCCGTCAACTCGCGGCAGCCTGCCTGGTCGAGCGGGATCCAGCGGCCAAGTGTGCGCTGACCGAACAGGCCGCGGATGAGATCGCGCGGGCCATCGAGCTGGAGCTCGACGCCGATCGTCTGCCGGTGCGCGCGATCGGCGAGCCCGGACGGCCCGAACGGCCGGCGCTGGTGCCACCCCGTGAGCTGGTGCAGCGCAAGCTCAACAGCGCCGGGGGCAGGGCCGCGCTGATCCATGCCGTCGTCCATATCGAGTTCAATGCGATCAACCTCGCCTGGGACGCGGTCTATCGCTTTCCCTCGATGCCGGACGACTATTACCGCGACTGGGCCTCGGTGGCAGCCGACGAGGCGCGTCATTTCCTCCTGTTGCGGGAGCGCCTGCGCGAACTCGGCCATGACTACGGCGACTTCCCGGCCCATGATGGGCTGTGGTCGATGGCGGTCGATACCGCCGATGACGTGCTGGTACGCATGGCGCTGGTGCCGCGGGTGCTGGAAGCGCGCGGGCTCGACGTCACCCCCGGCATGATCGAGCGCCTGCGCGCGGCCGGGGACGGGCAAACCATCGCCTGCCTCGAGATCATCCTGCGCGAGGAGGTCCGCCACGTCGAGATCGGCTCGCGCTGGTTCCACCACCTCTGCATGCAACGTGGACTCGAGTCCGAGTCCACCTTTCTGGCCCTGCTCGACAGCCGCGCCGCCGCGCGCGTTCGCCCGCCGATCAACCTGGAAGCCCGTGGCCGCGCGGGCTTCGGTTCCAAGGAGTTGGCCGCCATTGTCGAAAGGGCCGGTGTTGCCGGTTGAGGGCCGCAAGGGTGCGTGCTTGCGAACGCCGCCAGCGCACCTCGCGGCTGCATTCGTCGTCACTCCGGCGAAGGCCGGGGTCCGGAGAGCTTGCGACGAACTCTGTTGTCGACCCTGAGAGGAAATCCCCCGCGCCCGCGTCTTTAACTTCCGTACAGGGCCGTGTTAGCCTTGTGCAATGGGGTGGATCGGCCACGACGGGCCGACATCGCATTCGTGGCTGAATCCTTCAAACCAGGCAGGAACACCTCCATGACCCACAAGATCCTTTTCGGTTCGGCCCTCGCCATCGCGATGGCCTTCGGCGCCAACGTCGCCTCCGCGTGCTCGGTGGATGCGTGGAGCGTCCGCAATAACGTGACCGCCGCCGACGCCGGCGATCCCTCGACCGGCTTCAAGCGCTACAGCGGTCGCTGCGGCCTGCGTGTCAATGCCGCCAACAAGTTCGTGCAGGACAACACGCCGAACAACGAAACGTCCTATCGCGCCCGCTTCTACTTCTTCACGGCTGATGTCAGCGGCGGCGAGATCGACATCTTCCAGGCCAAGGCCCAGGGTGGCACCAACATCATTCGCGTCACCCACGACGGCAGCTTGCTGCGTTTCTACGTCAACACCGGTGGTGCGGCCCAGCAGGTGACCGTGCAGGACAACAAGTACTACGCCATCGAGATGGCTTGGGCTGCCGGCACCACCTCCCCGGCGACGACTGGCACGTTCACGGCCACCGTCAAGGGTGCAGGTTCCGCCGCTGCCGCGGGTACCGCGAACTTCACCGGGCTGGCCAACGCTGCCGACTCGATCACTGACGCGCGCCTTGGCGTGATGAACGGCACCCCGACTTTCGCCGGTGGCAGCTCCTACTTCTTCGACGAGTTCGACTCGCGTCGCACGACCGACCCGGGCCGCCTGTGCCGTGGTGATGCGGACAACAACAACGCCGTCAACGTGTTCGACATCGGTGCGATGGTTCCTGAGATCCAGCAGCCGGCCAATCCGGCCGTCCTGACCCAGGGCCAGCCGGACTTCGACGAGAACGGATCGGTCAACGTGTTCGACGTTGGCGCCATGGTCCCGGCCATCCAGGCCAACACCCAGTGCTCCGCGCTGTAAGCATCGATCGAGAAGGAGTTCACAGATGAAGCGCACAACGATTCTTGGTCTCGCGGCTGGCCTGCTGGTGGCGGGTGCGGCGAACGCCGGCAACGAACTGATCATGGTGGCCGAAAAGGCTGCTGGCCCGATCTTCTCCGCTGACGCGATGCTCGACGGCCAGGCCGTGGGCATCCAGTTCCGTGTCCGCATCAACGGCGCCAGCGACAAGACGCAGATCAACCTGGCCAACTGCCTCAAGGCGATCCCGAAGACCCATCAGGGCGGTTGCGGTATTTCCCCGGACAAGCAGGTCGTGACCGGGCTCGTGTTCAGCATGACGAACGCTCCGCTGCCGAAGGGTCTGTTCCCGCTCGGTACCGTTAGCGTCACGTCCGGAGAGAAGGTATCCTTCGAGGTCGTCGAGTTCCTGGTGGCGGGTGACGCCGGCAAGCCGCTCGACGCCCAGGTTCGGGATGGAGCTTTGAAGTAAGCGGGTTTGTAGCGTCCTTGCGTTAGGAGATAATAATGAAAATGGTGCGATGTGCTCTCGCGGCGGCTGGACTGTTCCTTATCGGAACGTCCGCCGCCCATGCCGCCGGCTTCACCGCCGGTACGGCATCTGGTAATGCCGGCACTTCGGTGTCGATCCCGGTGACCTTCACCGGTGACGGTGCCACGATCGCGGCCCAGGCCCAGATCAACGTGGCTGCCCCGCTGACAATCACGGGCATCACGAACAACGGTTCTGGCTACTGCGCGCTCAACAGCGGTACCAACGTCGGCATCGTGATGTTCGCCTTCGCTCCGCTGGCCAATCAACCGGTGTGCGATCTGACGATCGCGATCGCTGGTGGCGCGGCCGCGGGCAACTACCCTGTCGACATCAGCGGCCAGCTCTGCTCGGTCTCGGGCGGCGGCGCGGCTCCGACTTGCACGGCGACCGACGGCACCGTGACGGTGACCGGCGGCGGCGGTGGTGGCACGGCCCCGACCGTGACCTACACGCCGAATCCGGGCACGACGATCAACTTCCCGGCCGGCGCGGCGGGCAATGCGACGTCGTCCATCACCGTGACCTCGGCCGGTGGTACGGCTCCGGGCACCGTGACGGTCAACAACTGCACGGCGACGGCTGGTTTCACGGTCACCAATGCGCCAATCAACCTGACCGGTACGGCTGGTGGTGCGCAGATCAACAGCAGCATCAACCTGCAGTGCACCCGCGGCGGCGCCGTCCAGAACGGCACGCTGACCTGCACCGAGACGCCGACGCCTGGCGCTGCGGTCAACCGCCAGTGGCCGCTGGTTTGCCCGCAGGCGACCGTCGCCAACACCCCGCCGACGATCACCTATACCCCGGCTGCCGGCAGCAACATCAACATCCCGTCCAACAGCGCAACGACGATCCAGGTCGGCTGCCCGACCGATCCCAACGCCTGCAATGGCTCGGGCTCGGGCCTGGATGCCACCTCTCGCCTGGTGTCGATCACGACGACCTATGCCGGTCCGCCGTTCAGCCCGACGCCGAACGACCTGAGCTGCACCTTTGTCAACGAGGCGGGCACCACGGTCGCCGCCCCGCTCGACTTCGTGGCGGGTCAGGCTGATTCCGGTGACATCCGCTGCGCCTGCGCCCAGGTCTTCACGGCCGAGCCCTACACCGTGACGGTCGCCGAGCGCATCCCGGCGAGCGCCGGTGCCAACACCGCCACCCGCACCTTCAACGTGACCTGTGGCGCGGGCCTGACCTGCGGCAGCATCACGGCGACCCCGGCGGGCGGCAACGTGGCGCTGAACAACGGCGGTGCGGCGGTGCAGGTGTCCTCGATTGCCGTGGCTGGCATTCCGGCCGGCGTGACCCAGACGGTCAACTGCGCCCTGTCGGCGATCAACGGCGCGACCTTCAACGTGACGACCACCCCGACCCCGATGGTGCTCAGCAGCACGACCACCAGCGGCACGGTGAACGCGACCTGCAACAACGCGAGCACGACCACGGCCGGCACCGCCACGCTGACCTGCACCTCGGTCGGTTCGGCCCCGGGTTGCCCGGCTCTGACCGCGACCTACAACCTGAGCTGCCCCCCGGGCCAGGCGCCGCCGCCGCCGGTGGAACTGGTTCCGGTTCCGGCGCTGGGTGAGCAGGGTCGTATCCTGCTGGCTGCGCTGATGCTGGCGCTGGGTCTGGTCGTCGTCGGCTTCCGCCTGCGCGGCTGATCCAAAGCAACATCGCTGTAAACACGAAGGGGGCCGCGAGGCCCCCTTCGTGCGTTTGAGAACCGAGTCACATCGGACCCTTCAGCAAGGGTTGACGCGCTCACACCAATTGGCGCCCGGGAGGTGTCGGGCCTATGATGGGACTTGGCTTCACGCCCGCCCGTGCGCCCTTCGGAGCATCCGTCTCACGACGTCGGCCCAGAGGCCCGTCGATCACATCAGAAGTCAGGACTTCAGGCATGAACAAGATCAAGTGGCTCTTGGCATTCAGTATGTTGTTCCTGACTTTGGCTAAAGCCGAAGCGGCTGGTTTCGTCGGAGGCAGCGCCTCGGGAGACCCCGGAACTTCGGTTTCGATTCCGCTGACTTTCAATGGTGATGGCGTAACGCTCGCGGCCCAGGCACAAGTCACTGTCGCAGCCCCGCTGACGATCACTGGCATCACGAACAACGGATCCGGCTACTGCGCACTGAACAGCGGTACCAATGTCGGTATCGTGATGTTCGCCTTTGCTCCGCTCGCCAACCAAGCGGTCTGCGACCTGACAATCGCGATCTCCGGTGGTGCGGGTGCCGGCAACTATCCGGTCGATATCACGGGTCAACTCTGCTCAATCTCCGGCGGCGGTTCGGCGCCCGCGTGCACGGCCACCGACGGCACGGTGACGGTGACGGCGGGAGCCGGGACGGCACCGACGGTGAGCTACAACCCGACGACGGCGGCGGGCGTGACCTTCCCGTCGGGCACGGCGGGCGCGGCGAATGCGTCGATTGCGGTGAGTTCGGCGGGCGGTACGGCGCCGGGCACGGTGACGGTGAACAACTGCTCGGCGAGTGCGGGCTTCACGATCACGAATGCGCCGATCAACCTCACGGGCACGGCCGGTGGCGCGCAGATCGCAAGCAACATCGACCTGCAGTGCACCCGCGGCGGCGCCGTGCAGAACGGCACGCTGAGCTGCACGGAGACACCGACGCCGGGCGCGGCGGTGAATCGGACCTGGAACCTGACGTGTCCGCAGGCGACGATTGCGGACGTGCCGCCGAGCGTGGCCTTCAACCCGGCGGGTGGTACGACGATCAACTACAGTGCGGCCGGCGCTCCCACGCCCAGCGCAATCGTGGTGACGCCGAGCGGTGGTTCGGGCTCGGGCGCGGCTGCGACGACCACGGTCGGCGCCTGCAACATCACCGGCGGTGGTGCGGCCTTCCCGACGACGACGATCGGCCAGATCAGTTTCGTGGGCAGCACGGTCACGCCGCAGAACCTGAACCTGCCGAACTGCGTGCCGCAGGCTGCAGCGGTCAACGCGACGCTGACCTGCCCGGTGTCCCTGGGCGGGGCGGCGCCGACGAACACGACGTACACGCTGGCCTGTCCGTCCGCTGTGACTGGCACAGCCGGCTTCACTGCCGGCAATGCGACCGGCGCCGCGGGCACTTCGGTCTCGATTCCGGTCACTTTTGCGGGTGATGGCGTGACGATCTCGGCGCAGGCCCAGATCAACGTGGCCGCACCGCTGACGATCACCGGGCTGACGAACAACGGCAGCAACCTGTGCTCGCTGAACAGTGCGACGAACGTGGGCGTGGTGCTGTTCGCGTTTGCGCCGCTGCCCAACCAGCCGGTGTGCGACCTGACGATCGCGATCGCCCCGGGGGCTGCGGCGGGCTCGTATCCGGTGGACATCAACGGCCAGCTTTGCGCGATCTCCGGCGGCGGTTCGGCGCCCGCGTGCACGGCCACCGACGGCACGGTGACGGTGACGGCAGGAGCCGGGACGGCACCGACGGTGAGCTACAACCCGACGACGGCGGCGGGCGTGACCTTCCCGTCGGGCACGGCGGGCGCGGCGAATGCGTCGATTGCGGTGAGTTCGGCGGGCGGTACGGCGCCGGGCACGGTGAC
>JANJUH010000078.1 GCA_024710675.1 Lysobacterales bacterium | reverse complement strand
GCGAGGTGGTGAACCGGTAGAAGTGCGTATTGGCCGGGAGCGGCCTGTCTCGAGTATCGGATCAGGCAGGGGGCAGGGGGCAGGGGGCGGGGGATCAGCCGCGAGGAGATCCCATCAATGCCCGCGCACCGTCGCCCCTGCCCCCATTTCCCCCTTCCCCCGCTCCCGCCCTACGGCACCCGCGCTGCCTGCCCCGCGATCCAGGCGCGCGTCTCGCGCTCCAGCACATCGAGCGGCACCGAGCCCAGCGCCAGCAACGCATCGTGGAAGGCGCGCACGTCGAAATCGGGACCGAGCACCTGCTCGGCCTCGGCGCGCAGCTCGCGGATGCGGATCATGCCGATCATGTAGCTCAGCGCCTGGCCGGGCCAGGAGATGTAGCGGTCGACCTCGGTGCCGATCTCGTGCTCGCTCAGGGCGGTGTGCGCGCGCATGAAGTCGAGTGCCTGCTCGCGGCTCCAGCCCATCGCGTGGATGCCGGTGTCGACCACCAGCCGGCTCGCCCGCCAGGCGGCATAGCTCAACTGGCCGAAACGCTCGAAGGGCGTGCGGTAGATGCCCATCTCGTGGCCGAGTTCCTCGGCGTACAGCGCCCAGCCTTCGCCGTAGGCCGAGATGTAGCTGTGGCGGCGGAAGGGTGGCTGCTCACCCAATTCGGCGGCCAGCGCAATCTGCAGGTGGTGACCGGGCACCGCCTCGTGCAGGGTCAGCGCCGGCAGCGAATGCAGCGGGCGGCTGTCGAGCTGGTGGGTGTTGACCCAGTACCAGCCAGGCTCGGGCGAGTTCTCCGGCGGCCCGACGTAGCGCCCGGCGGTGTAGTAGGGCGCGATCGCATCCGGTACCGGCGCCACGCCATAGGGCTTGCGCGGCAACAGCCCGAAGAAGCGCGGCAAGGCGGCATCGGCGCGCTTGGCAATCCAGGCCGCGTGCATCAGCAACTCTTCCGGGGTCTGCGCATAGAACTGCGGGTCGGTGCGCAGGAATTGGAAGAAGGCTTCGAGATCACCCTCGAAGCCGACTTCGCTGCGGATCGCCTCCATCGCTGCACCGATGCGCTCCAGCTCCTTCAGGCCAGTCTGGTGGATGTCCTCGGGCGAGAGGTCGAGCGTGACGTATTCGCGGATCTGGCGGCGGTAGTAGGCCTCTCCGTTCGGGAGCGCGCTGGCGCCGAGCGTCTCGCGAGCGTTCGGGAAGTACTCCTCGCGCAGGAATTCGAGCAGCTTCTGGTGCGCCGGGATCACCCCCTCGGCAATCGCCTTGCGCGCGCGTTCGCGCAGCGCTGCGGCCTCGGCTTCCGGCACGTCGGCCGGCAGTTTCGCCAGCGGCGCGTACCAGACGGTCTTTTCCGGATCGTCGATCGCCGCCACCTGCGCCACCGCCGCATCACGCCCGCCGAGCACCGCCCTGGGCAGCGTCATGCCTCGCTCCAGGCCGAGGCGCATCAGCGCGATCTGCTGGTCGAACCAGCCCGGGATGGCCTCGAGCCGGGCGAGGTAGTTCTCGACATCCTTGCCGCTGCGCCACGGATGCATCCGCGGCAGCATCGCGATCCCGCTCCAGAAGCTCGAATCGGAATTGAAGGGGATCAGGTGGCCGCCGAGTTCGATCTCCTCGGCTGCTCCCTCGACCTGGGCGCGGAAGATCGCGTAGTCGATGCGCTCACTGGCCGAGAGCGCGCCCATATCGATGGCATCGAGTTCGGCCAGCACCCCACGCCAGTGCTGCGCGCGGCGCGCCTGCGCTTCCGGGCTGGGATCGCCGAGGCGATCGTCAAAGCGGTGCTCGCCGACACCGGTGGCGAGCAGCGGGCTTTGGGCCAGCCGCCAGTGCCACTCGGCCTGCCAGATGGCTGCGAATCGCTCGCCGGCCGATTCCGCAGCCAGCAGCGAGGGGCCGACAACAAGACCCATGAGCAGCAACCACGACCGCCAGCGAGCACACTTCGATCCGGACATGGCGGCTCCAACCAGCAGGCGAGGGACAGCCATCCTACCGGCTATGCCGCCGGACGGATCACTCTGGCACCACCAGCCCATCATCACCCAGCCTGATCGCATCCGTGCCCGGATCAGCCCGCAGCGTCCCGAGGTGCTCGCGCGTCAGCGGCTCCGGCTGGCCATCGGCACCCAGGCCACGCGGGCGGGTGCGCACCACCTGGCTGGGCGCCGGCGCCGGCCCGCCGTCGAGGTGCGCCATGAGCTGGTCGAGCGCATCGAAGAAGTAGGGCAATAGCGGCACGAAGCGGGTGGCATACACCGGCTGCATCAGGAAGGCATCGAAGTGCTGGGCACGGTCGATTTCCCAGTACGACAAGCGGCTGGCACCATGCGTGAGTGCGCTGGCCACCCACGGCCGACTGGTCGCGCCGACCGGGATCAGGCCGTCCTCGCGGCCGTGGATCACGACCACCGGCCGGTCCGGGATGCGGCCGCGCGCGCGCAATTGCTCGGCACCGGCGCGCAGGCGAGTACCCAGCGCGTCCGCGGATTGCCAGGCCCGCCACAGGCATTCGAGGCCGGCACGCATCGGGTCGGCGCCCTCGCCCCGGCCGCCGATGATCTGCACGCCGGCGGTCGGGGCAATGCCCGAGGCGGTGCCGAACCAGCGCGCGCGCTCCTCCGCCGTCGCCGGGCGCAGCTGGCCCTGTGCATCGACGGCCGCGAAGTGATAGCCGCACAGGCGTTCGTCGGCGCCGGCACGGGCATAGCTGTGGGCGTAGGTCACCGCCACCGCACGCCACAGATCGGCGATGACGTTGGTGGCGTTGTTGTCGAGCGCGCCGCGCGGGAAACCGAGGGCCTGGAGCCGCCCCAGGGCCGAACGCGCCCGGCTCGCTTGGTCATCGCCCTCGACCCATCCCTCGGCCGCCAGCCACTCGCAGCGCGCCCAGAATTCGGGAGCCCGAAGGCCCAGCAAGGCGGCCAGTGGCGCGCCGGACAACTCCGGTGCCAGTTGCGCGCAGGGCGCCAGCAGCGCCGCCTGCAGCGCGTAGTCGAGCAGCAGCGGTGATCCTGCAACCGTCAGTTGCGGCGCCGCCGCGACCACCGCATCGATCAGTCCGTCCTCGTCCTGCTCCAGCGCGTGCAGTACCGCACCACCGCCATTGCTGATGCTGGCGGCGATCACCCGCGTATTCCTCGCGGTGAAGCGACGCCCGGGCAGGCGCTCTTCCAGCGCCATCATCGCGAAGCGCACCGCCGACAGCGTCATCCGCCCCCAGTGCGCCTCGGGGTGATCCTTCGAGTGCGCGTGCTTGACCGCGATACCGCGAACCGCGACATCGCCAGGACCGCCCTCGGGCGTGAAACCGGTGCGCGCACCCGGTGGCACCGGCTCGCCATCGAGGGCCACGCCGATCTGCGCATCCATGTCGAAGAAACCGGTGCCCGCACCCTTGTCGGTGTAGACCACCGCACAGCCGCGCGCCAGGCCCCAGGCACCCGCCGTGGACATCGCGCCATAGATGCCGCGCGAGCCCGACACCGGCGCCACCACGATGCACGGCCGGTCGGCATCGAAGTGCTTGGGAATGTGCAAGAGCACGCCGTGCGGGTGCAGGACGCCGACTTCGCCCAGCCAGGCCTTGGTCTCGATGCCGGGCACGCGCCCGAGGTGTCCATAAAGCGTGCCGTAGCCGCCAGCGGGCGAGAGGTCTGCGATCGCCCGCCAGTTGCTGTGGTAGGCCAGTTTGCGCCGGCCGTCGGCATCGTCCGTGACCACCGGTGGCGTCGGATTGGCCAGGCCCTCGCGGCCGAGGCCGGCGGTCAGCAGATCATCGCTGCTGCCTTCGTGCATCGCCAGCGAGCGGTGCAACACGCGCGGTTCTTCGGGCATGGCGGCGCAGCCTCCCAGGATCAGCGTGGCGATGAGCAGCGACAGGCGCATGGGTCGGTTGGGTCTGCGATGAGGCCGCCGATCCTACGCCGAGCGGCCGGGCGCGCCCATCGGCCGATCGGACGGCGTGACAATGGGTCGCAGCACCGGGGTCGGCGCGTGCGAAACTCCGCGTCGTCCCGATGGTCCAAACCCACCATCGTTTCCCGCCCTCCGGATCCGTCCATGCGCACGCCCACGTTCACCGCCCTCTGCCTGTCCCTCGCCCTGCTGCTGCCCATCGCCCCAGCGTCGGCGACATTGCCACCGGAGGTCGACGGCCAGCCCGTGCCCTCGCTGGCACCGATGCTGGAGCGCGTGATGCCGGCGGTGGTCAACGTGTCCAGCAAGACCCGTGTGCAGGTGCGCAGCCCCTTCTTCGACGATCCCTTCTTCCGCCGTTTCTTTGATCTGCCCGACGTGCCGCAGGAGCGCGTGCAGCAGTCGCTGGGCTCGGGCGTGATCGTCGATGCCACGCGCGGCCTGGTGCTCACCAACAACCACGTCATCGAGCGCGCCGACGAGGTCACGGTGACGCTCGCCGACGGTCGCACGCTGAATGCCGAGATCGTCGGCCGCGACCCCGACACCGATGTCGCCGTGCTGAAGGTGCCTGCCGAGAACCTGTCGGCGCTGGCGCTGGCCAACACCGACCGCCTGCGTGTCGGCGATTTCGTCGTCGCCATCGGCAATCCCTTCGGCCTCGGCCAGACGGTCACCAGCGGCATCGTCTCGGCGCTCGGCCGCAGCGGCCTGCGCGGCCTGGGCTACCAGAACTTCATCCAGACCGATGCCTCGATCAACCCCGGCAATTCCGGCGGTGCGCTGGTCAACCTGCGCGGCGAGCTGATCGGCATCAACACCGCGATCTTCAGCCCCTCCGGCGGCAATGTCGGCATCGGTTTTGCGATCCCCGCCAACATGGCACGCAACGTGATGAACCAGCTGCTGGCCTTCGGCGAGGTCAAGCGCGGCTCGCTGGGCGTGCAGGCGCAGGATCTGGATGCGCGGCTGTCACGGGCGCTCGGCCTCGAGGAAGGCCGGGGCGCGGTGGTCACCCAGGTGGTCCCCGATTCGCCGGCCGATCGCGCCGGCCTCAAGCCGGGCGACGTGATCACGAAGATCGCCGACAAGCCCATCCGCAACGCCGACGAGCTGGCGAACAGCGAAGGCCTGCTGCCGATCAACCAGCGCCTCGAACTCGGCTACATCCGCGACGGCGAGGCGCGCACCGCCACGCTGACGCTGGTGGCGACCAGCGCCCAGCAACTGCAGGGCGGCAAGCTCGATGAGCGCCTCGAAGGTGCCCGCTTCGGTGAACTCAGCCAGCGCGAGAAGCAGGCGGGGCTGAAGGGCGTGAAGGTGTTGGCGGTGGAATCCGGCAGTACCGCGGAACGCAACGGCCTGGCGGCAGGCGACGTGATCTTCGGTGTGAACCGCCGCGAGATCGGCGGCCTCACCGAGCTGTCGGCCAGCCTTTCGCGCCAGCCGCGGCAGATCCTGTTCTCGCTGTATCGCGGGCGTCGGGCCTATTACCTGCCGATCGAGTAGGCGCAGCGACCAAGCACTCCCGCGTCGATGCCGGTGCGGTTCACTTCGTTCACCGGCACCCTACGCGCGCCACATCGCGCCGCGGCGCCGATCGTAGGGTGTGGTGCGCGCGGCGCACCGCACCGGCCGTGACGCGGGAAGGCCACGCCTCGATGGGCGCTTGCCCTGCCGCGTTCACCCCCGCGTACCCGGCAACATCCGCCGCAAGGTGTCGTCGCGGCGGATGTAGTGATGGTAGAGCGCAGCGAGCGCATGCAGGCCGATCAGCGCATAGCCGACCGTCGCGCCGGTCTCGTGCAGGTCTTCGAGCGTGTGCGCAAGACCCTTGTCGGCCCCGACCAGCGCCGGGAGCGTAATACCCCACAGCCTGATCGCGTCGCCCTCCGCCGACAGCAGCAACCAGCCCAGCAGCGGCATGCCGATCATGAAACCGTACAAGGCCAGGTGAGCGGCGGCGGCCGCGAGCTTCTGCAGCGCCGGCAAGGGAGGCGTCACCGGCGGGATCGAAGCGCTCAGACGCATCAGGATGCGCACCAGGACAAACACCAGCACCGTCAGGCCAGCGGAGAAATGGATCGCCTTCATGAGATCGCGCGGCTCGCTGCCGCGCGGAAACATGCCGCGAAACTCCATGCACACGTAGACGACGACGATCAGGAGCAAGGTGAGCCAGTGCAGGCCGATCAGGGCGCGGGGATAACGGGCTTGGGACATGACGAACCTCCTGCCGTTGCAATGTACCGCAGACTCGGCGCCGCGCCGTCGAAGCCCTCCCGCATCGATGCCGGTGCGGTTCACTTCGTTCACCGGCACCCTACGCGCGCCACATCGCGCCGCGGCGCCGATCGTAGGGTGTGGTGCGTGCAGCGCACCGCACCGGCCGTGATGCGCTAGGGCCACGCCATCTCAATCCTCCGGATCGAGATGCAGGGCCGAGGTACTTTCGGGCGGGGGCGGCACGCAATCGGCGCGCAAGCCCGCGGCGTTCACCAGGTACCAGTGCCGGCGGTTCGACCAGCCCACCTCGATGGCGCGCGCCGGTTCGATGCAATCGTCCTTGTCGCCGCGCTGGATCAGCATCCAGTGACGTTCCGAGCGCTTGAGCCAGGCATCGGCGAGCTGGCGCTGGTGCTCGAGCGGCGTGCGGTAGCCGAAGGCCCGCACCTCGCCCACACCCTGCAACAGGAACTGCTCGGGGCCCCCGACGATGCCGATGGCCGCGCCCTCCGGCAGCAGCGCGCGCGCCCTCTCCATCAGCGCCCGCCCTGAGCGCGCGCCATCCATGTCCGGGTAGCCGAAAAGCCCGTAGCCGCTCCACAGCAGGGTGATCACCACGCCGAAAGCCAGCGCGCCGCGCCGCCACAGCAGGGCGCTGGCGACCAGGCCCGCCACGCCCACTGCGAGCAGCCAGTCCCACGGTGCCACACCGTTCTGCGCCAGCAGGCGCTGCTCGAAACGTGGCTCGCCGAGCTGCGCCCAGCCGGCGGCCAGTGCCAGCAGGGCAGCGATGGCCAGCGCCAGCGAGCCCAGTGCGCGCTGCACGCCGGCGCGGCGCAGCAGACCGGGCAGCAGCGGCGCCAGAGCGATCGCGAGCGCCGGCAGCGCGGGCAGCACATAGACGCCGCGCTTGCCCGGCGAGATCGAGAAGAACAGCAGCACCAGCGCCACCCATCCCAGCAGCAGCAGCGGTCGCGCATCACCGCGCCGCATCCGCCGCCACCAGGCCGGTACGGCCCACGGGAGCAGCAGGCTGAGCGGCAGCCACAACACCGGCACCACTTCGACGAGGTAGTACCACCATGGCTTCAGGTGGTGCCAGGCATTGGCGTAGCGGGTGATGGTCTGCCGAAACAGCAGCTCGTCGCGATAGGCGGCCAGTTCGGCATTGCCCGGCTGGGCGGCGACGTACAGCAGCGGAAGCATCCAGACGAGGATCGGCAGCAGCATCGCCAGAGGTCCCCATGACCAACGCCAGCCGCCCTCGAACCGCGCCAGACCCTGCAGACCCTGCCGCCGCGCGATCACATAGGGGATCAACAGCAGCCACGGCAGGAAGCCGGTGCCCTTGGTGATCACGCCGAGGCCCGTGGCCAATCCTGCCAGCACGTACCAGCCCCAGGCCGGCCCCAGCAGCAGGTGGCGCAGGATGCCGTACAGGCCCAGGGTCGTGAACAAGACCAGCACCATGTCGATCTGCGCGGTGCGACCCTGCAGCGTGAACTGCACGCTCACGAGCAGCGCCAGCGTGCCCCAGAAGGCGATGCGGCGGCCATGCAGGCGCCGCAGCAGATCCCAGGTGAGGGCCAGGGTGCCGAGCGCCGCCAGCAGCGAAGGCAACAGGAAGGCCAGCCGGGTCTGCCCGGTCAAGGCGTAGGCGGCCGCCTGCAACCACAGGAACACCGGCGGCTTCTCGGCGTAGAGCTCGGGGCCGCGATGCGGGATCAACCAGCGCCCGGTCTCGACGATGTCACGCCCCATCAAGGCAAAACGCGGCTCGTCGGCCGGCCAGGGCTCGCGCAGACCGAAGCCCACTCCGAGCAGCCACAGCGCGAGCAGCGCCAGCAGCCGGAGGTCCCAGGGCGGACGCGGGACCGGGCGCGCGTGGTGAGCGCGCGTGGTGGTGGGCAGCGTATCGGTTCCGGGCACCGGCCTCGCTGAAACCGGCGTGTCCCGCGCCAACACCACCCGCCCGGCAAGCGGGTGCGCGAGGCTGTCTGGCGGTTCACTGTCGGCCGGGACGCTTGCCATTCGTCGTGATCACAGGGAAGGTTCGGCGCAGACTAGGAAGCCGCCGTTAAGAACTTCCGTCGCCGGAGCCAGCCCCCGATGAGCCTGCTGTCTCGCCTGTCGCTGAAGCGCCGCATCGCCCTGTTTTCGGCGCTGCTCGGCGTCGGCCTCAGCGTGGTGTTTGCCAGCGCCGCGTGGTGGATCACCGAGGATCACGAAATGCTGGTCATCGGCGTGCTGGTCGAGGGCGAGGTCGAGGAGGCCCGCACGGCCCTCGCCGCCGGCGAGAGTCCGAGGTTGTCCGGTGGCGCGCGCCTGCGCGGCTGGCACCTTGGCCCCGGCCAGCCTTTGCCGGTCGACATGCCGGCCGTGCTCGCCGATCTGGCGGACGGCGTGCACGAGAACATCCCCGGGCTGCACGAGGGCATGCACGCCAACGTGGTTTCCGTCGCTGACCACCGGGTGATCCACTTGATGGACCTCAGCAGCGTGGAGGCCGAGGAGACTTACCTGATCATTGCCAGCGTCCTGGTCGTGCTGTTGGGCGGACTGGTTTCCGCACTGGCCGGACGCTGGCTGGCCGGGCGCGCGCTGGCGCCGCTGACCGGTCTGGCCGGGGACATCGAGAAGCTGCCCTCGCCACCCGCGACGCGTCCGCTGACGCCCGGCCTGCACGACCCTTTGCTGCGCCGGGTCGGCCAGTCGCTGGATTCCTATCAACAGCGGCTGGCCGCCGCCGAGCACGATCG
>JANJUH010000044.1 GCA_024710675.1 Lysobacterales bacterium | reverse complement strand
GAAGGCCACCGCGCCGCCGAGATCCTGCGCGCCGAGGGCGAGAAGCAGGCCGCGGTGCTCGAAGCCGAGGGTCGTCGAGAAGCCGCCTTTCGCGACGCCGAGGCACGCGAACGCCTGGCCGAAGCCGAGGCAAAGGCGACGATGATGGTCAGCCAGGCCATCGCCAAGGGTGATGTGCAGGCGATCAACTACTTCATCGCCGACAAGTACGTGAAGGCACTGCAGGCCCTGGCGACCAGCCCGAACCAGAAGACCCTGCTGTTGCCACTGGAAGCCGCCAGCGTGATCGGCTCGATCGCCGGCATCGCCGAGATTGCCAAGGCGGCGAGCCAGAGCCGCGCCGAAGGAGCCGCCCCATGACGCCGTGGTGGCAGCACATCACGCCGGGCGAGTGGCTGATCGCGGGCCTGATCCTGCTGATCCTCGAGGTCTTCGCGCCCGGCGCCTTCCTGCTCTGGTTCGGCGTGGCCGCCGTGATCCTCGCCGCTGCCGTCTGGGTGCTCCCATGGTTGCCCTGGCAATTGCAGATCGTCGCCTTCGCGGCGCTCTCGATCGGCCTCTTGCTCTACTTCCGCCAGTGGCGGCGCACCCACCAGGTCGAGATCGGCGACCAACCCCTGCTCAACAAGCGCGTGCTGCAGCACGTGGGCCGCATCTACGTGCTCGCCGAGCCGATTGCCAACGGTCGCGGCAAGATCAAGGTCGGCGATGCGCTGTGGACCGTCGAAGGGCCCGAACTATCCGTCGGCGCACGCGTGAAGGTGGTGGCGACCCGCGAGCAGGTGCTGGTGGTGGAGGGGGTGGATCGGGAGGCGTGAGTGGTGATTGGCCACAGCCGGGAAGAGCGTCCGGATGAATCCGGACCCACGACAGCACCGCAAGTCCGTGGGTCGGCATTCATGCCGACGCTTCTGCCTCAACACCGGGCATGCCGCCTAGCCACTTCCCTGTCGCGCCCGCACCAGAAAGGCCTCGACCATCCGGTCGGCAATCCAGCCAGCGGCGACGCCCAGCACGCGGTCCCAGATCGGGTCGCCGAAGTGCCAGTCGACGGCGAACTCGACGCGGCAGGCCTCCTCCGACATCGGCGCCAACGTCCAGATGCCACGGAAGCGCTCGAAGGGCCAGGTGCCGATGCGCACATCGAGCCCGGTGGGCGGGGTCTTCGTCACTTCGGTGTAGACCTTGGCGGCAAGGCCGGCATAGCCGAAGGACAGGTGCGCATTCACGAAGTCCGCTCGCCGTTCCAGGATCTCCACGCGCGTGCACAGCGGCAGGAACTCGGGATAGTCCTCGGCGTGCTCGATGATCGTGTAGACGTGTTCGATCGGACGCAGGACGAGGGCAGAACGGGCTATTTGCATGGGCGGGGTCTGGGTTCGGGACTCGGGACTCGGGACTCGGGACTCGGGACTCGGGACTCGGGACTCGGGACTCGGGACTCGGGACTCGGGACTCGGGACTCGGGACTCGGGAGCGTCCCGGCCTCGCCGCTCGCTGTCAACACTGGTCATCATGGCCTGCGCCGGGATGACGTCTCGAAGAACGTCCGGATGAATCCGGACCCACAGCCGCACCCGCTGTGGGTCGGCATTCATGCCGACGCTTCCGCTTCCCGCTGTCCCTCACCGCGCCGTCAGCCAGAAGGTCACCGGGCCGTCATTGACCAGGTGGACGTGCATGTGGGCGCCGAATTCGCCGGTGGCGACAATCGGATGGGCGCGGCGAGCCAGCTCGACGAGGTGGTCGAACCAGCGCTTGCCTTCCTCCGGCGGCGCGGCGGGCGTGAAGCTCGCGCGCATGCCCTTCTGCGTGTCGGCGGCGAGCGTGAACTGGGAAACCAGCAGCAGGCCGCCACCGATGTCGGCCAGCGAGCGGTTCATCTTGCCGGCCTCGTCCTCGAAGATCCGGTAGCCGAGGATGCGCTCGAGCAGCCGCTGCGCCTGCGCGGCACCATCGCCGCGTTCGACCGCGACCAGCGCCAGCACCCCGCGGCCGACCTGACCGACCACGCGCCTGTCCACTTCCACGCGCGCCTCGCTCACCCGCTGGATCAGTCCGATCATCGCCACCTCCGTTCTCCGAGCTGAGGCTACACCGGCTGCCGGATATGCTCGTGGCTCGATAGCTGCCGGGATACCCGCGTGCCCGCCCGATTCGCCCACCTGCTGCTGGTCCTGCTCGGCCGCCTGCCGCTGGGGGTCCTGCGCGCGCTTGGCGCCGGCCTCGGGCGCCTGTGGCTGCTGGCGGGCTTTCGCGAGGCGCAGGTGGCGCGGCGCAACCTGGCGCTGTGCTTTCCCGATCTCGACGCCGGCAGACGCGAAGCCCTGCTCGCGGACACCCTGCGCCACACCGGCGTGACCGCGCTCGAACTGCCATGGCTGTGGTCGCGCGATGCCGCCACGCTGGCGCAGCGCATCCGGGTGGTCGAGGGCGAGGACGTGTTCCGCGATGCACTGGCCAGTGGCCGCGGCGTGCTGATCGCCGCACCGCATCTCGGCAACTGGGAGGCGCTGAACCTCTGGCTGAGTGCGCGCACGCCGATCGCGATCCTGTACCGGCCGCCGCGGCTGGGCTGGGTCGAAGCGCTGATCAATCGCTGTCGTGGGCGCCTCGGCGCCGAGCCGGTGCGCGCCGATGCCGCGGGCGTGCGCACGCTGCTCAAGCGCGCCAAGGCCGGCGGCGTGCTCGGCATCCTGCCGGACCAGCAGCCCAAGGTCGGCGAAGGCGAGTTCGCACCCTTCTTCGGGCAGCAGGCGCTGACGATGTCCTTGTTCTGCAAGCTCGCCGGACGCACCGACGCCATCGTGCTCTACGCCTGGGCCGAGCGCACGCCTGCGGGCTTTGATGTCCACCTCGCCGATTTCGGGGTACCCGCCGACGAGGCGGCGCTGAACGCCGCCGTCGAGACGCTGGCGCGCCGGGCGCCGGCGCAGTACCAATGGACCTACAAGCGTTTCGGCATCCAGCCGGACGGGGCGCGCAGTCCCTATCGGTAGCGGGGCCGGAGCCGCTGACAGACACAGAGATCTGGACGGCCTGCGAAACTCCGATCGCGCCCAGAGGGCGCTCTCACCGAACATGCCATAACGCACTGATTTGATTGCCGTCGTAGAAGGGGCATGGGAAAGGGGGCAGGGGGTTGATCGAGCGGCACGAGCCGACCGCGACTCGAACCTGATCTCCTGCCCCCCGCCCCTTGCCCCCAGTCCGGTATTCGATGCGCGAATAAGCGCACCGAAAGGGGCGACCAGGACTCCTACGGGCCTTC
>JANJUH010000483.1 GCA_024710675.1 Lysobacterales bacterium | reverse complement strand
TTGAGGCGGCGCCGTGCCGGCGCCGCGATTCGCGTTGGCCTCGACGATCTCCCTGGGAGCTCGGCAAGACCAGGTCCGGCTCAGCGCTGGCCGCTGCTGCGGCCGTAGCCGTAGAAGTTCTTCAGCATGGCTTCGGAGCCGCGGTACTCCTCGGCCGTGGTCTCGACGAACTGCGGCGTGCCCAGTTCATTGAGCACCTCGTAGAGGTTCGGGTCTTCGTGCAGCTTCAGCAAGGCGTCGCGGACTGCAGCCTTGACGTCGGCAGGCACGTCCTGGCTGGCAGACACGGCGGCGCCCGGAAACTCGCGCGTCTTCACCACCGGCATCAGGTTGGGGTACTGCTCGGCCAGCCAGGTCGGCACCATCGCGGCGTCGGCTTCGCCGGCGAACACGATCTCCACCGAGTCACGCCAGGACGCCGCCATCGAGCGCACATCCGGCTGTTGCATCGGGTTCGGGAAGTATTCGAGCAGCAGGGCAAAGCCGAGGTTGGGCGCCGGCATGGTCACCAGGCTGCGGGCCACGAACGCATCGACCTCGCCTTCCTCGACCATGTCCTGGGTGAGCAGTGAGTAGCTCGATGGAACCGAGGACTTGGCCAGGGGCTCGTAACCGAAGCGCTGGACCCGGTAATCGGTGAAATGCGCCTCGTCGAACACGAAGTGCAGGTCCTTGCGATTGCGGATGTCGTTCCAGTAGAAGGCGTAATTCCGCGCCGTCACCAGTTTGAAATTGTGGCCGGTCGTCGCGTTCAGGTACTCGATCAGCGGCTGGTAGACCTCGCGCGCACGCTCGGGCGTGTGCGTCGGCTCGACCGCGAGGTTGAAGTCGGCTGCGGAGGCAATGCCCGCCGCTGAGCTCCCGACGAGAGCAAGGCACAATCCCGCGACCCGGATCGTTGCGCTGCGACGGCCTGACTGCATGGTCCACCTCCCTTCTGGACGGCTGAATCGTCATACCACTTTTGCCCGGGGAACGCTATGCGCCGACCTGGCTCCGCTGGCCGCGGTTCAGGGCCCCGTCTCGCTTCGTTGCAACTGCTGCTTCGCTGATGGTGAAACGGGCTGGGGTCACGCCCGGGGACGTCTCGAGCAAGGCATCTGCCGGCACCGATTCCGAAAGCACGGCGAGTGCCTGCGAGCGGTCGCCTTCGAGCACGGTGGCGCAGGCTTGGGCCTCGCCTGCGCGCTGCAGCGCCATGCCGGCTGCCGCCTCGCCCTCGAGCACCGACAGGCGCGCGAGGTGACGCTTGCTGCGGCCCAGGTAATGGGTGCGGGCGACGATCTCCTGGCCCGGGTAGCAGCCCTTCTTCAGCGAGATCGCGCCGAGTTCGACAAGCCCAAGCATCTGCGGCAGGAATTGCGAGGAGGTCACATTGCGCAGCCAGGGCGTGGCGAGCGCCAGTTGTCGTTGCCACGAGGCTGCCGGCAAAGGTGTAGCCGCGGTGGCCGGTTGCAGCCACCAGTCGAGGCCAGCTCCTTCGTAACCGATGGCCCCGGGCGTCGGTGTCGCGGCGATCGCGACATCGCTCAAAGCGAGCGTGCAGCGGGCGCGCAGCCGGAAGCGCTCGAGACGGGTCTTGACCTCCGCGGCCAGCTCCTGCGGCATCAGCAATTCGTAGCATTCGGGTCCGGCGCGCGCGATCACGAACAGCGCCTGGACCCGGCCGTCGACCTGGCAGTAGGCGCCGAAGCACCATTCGCCGATGGGCAGCGCGAGGACATCGCAGGCGAGTTGGCCATGCAGGTGGCGTCCGGCGTCGGGGCCGTCGACGCAGAGGAGAGTGAAACTTGGCGGATTCATCATCAGGCTCGGGCTAGGGTGATTCGAGGATCAGGAGCAGGACCATGGTGGAGCAGGAAGGTCAGGGCGGGAACAGCGGTACCGCACAAGATAAGGCCGAAGCGGTCAAGCCGGCGCCGCCCGGGCCGGAAGTGGGTGGGCGTGCCGGCCCGGAACCCACCCGCTATGGGGACTGGGAAAAGAACGGACGATGCATCGATTTCTAGTCGCAATCGCTGTCGGGGCTACTGGTGCCGCCTGGCGGTGCTATCGTTCGCCTCGCTCACCAGACCCACCCGCCGGGGTGCGTCCACTTCGATTCGAGGGATACGCCTGACATGAGCGCGCGCCAGAGACCGTTGTCGCCCCACCTCCAGGTCTACAAGCCGCAGTTGACCGCGGCGACTTCCATCGGCCATCGCATCAGTGGTGTGCTGCTGTGCGGCTTCGCCCTCGTGATGAGTTGGGGCCTGGTGGCGCTGGCGGGCGGGCAAGGATCCTACGAAGCCTTCATGGGTTTCATGGCCGGTATCCCCGGCCGGATCCTGGTTGGCGGGGCGGTCGTGGCCTTCGTCTACCACTTCCTCAACGGCATCCGCCATCTCGCCTGGGACACCGGTTGGGGACTCGATCTGAAGCGCGCTTACGCGACCGGCTATGCGGTCCTGGGCTTGACGCCGGTGCTGAGTGCACTGGTCCTGTGGCTGCTCTGGGGCTGAGGGAGGTGACCATGGATGCATTTCGCACCCCGCTGAAGAAGGTCCGCGGCCTCGGCTCGGCCAAGGAGGGCACCGGCCATTGGTGGATGCAGCGGGTCACCGCGATCGCACTGGCGGTGCTCGGTATCTGGTTCGTCCTGTTGCTGACCGGCCTGCGCCCGGCCGGCTACGAGACCACGCGCGCCGTGTTCGCCGATCCGTTGACGGCGACGCTCACCATCGCCTTCGTCTGGTCGCTCTATTACCACGGCTACCTGGGCCTGCAGGTGGTCATCGAGGACTACGTGCACCACCGGCCCACCGAGGTCGCACTGCTCGTCTTCGTCCGTTTCGCCGCCTTCTTCGCCGCCCTCGTGACGACGATCGCGGTCCTCAAGCTCGTCTTTGCCGGCTGATCGACATGTCCGAGGCCTACCAGCTCATTCATCACAAGTACGATGTCGTCGTCGTCGGCGCCGGTGGCGCCGGCCTGCGCGCGACCTTCGGCATGGCCGCCAAGGGCCTGTCCACCGCCTGCCTGACCAAGGTCTTCCCGACCCGCAGCCACACCGTGGCGGCGCAGGGCGGCATCAGCGCGGCGCTCGCCAACATGGGCGAGGACGACTGGCGCTTCCACTTCTACGACACCATCAAGGGCTCCGACTGGCTCGGTGACCAGGACGCCATCGAGTACATGTGCAAGGAGGCGATCCCGGCCATCATCGAGCTGGAGCACTACGGGGTGCCGTTCTCACGCACCGAGGACGGGCGCATCTACCAGCGCCCCTTCGGTGGCATGACCACCCACTACGGCAAGGGCACGGCGCAGCGCACTTGCGCGGCTGCCGACCGCACCGGTCACGCGATCCTGCATACGCTGTACCAGCAGTCGCTGAAGCACGATGCGCGCTTCTTCATCGAGTACTTCGCGCTCGACCTGATCATGGACGAGGAAGGCGCCTGCCGTGGCGTGCTGGCCTGGGACCTGTCCGAGGGCACGCTGCACGCCTTCCACGCCCACATGGTGGTCCTGGCCACCGGCGGCTACGGCCGCGCCTATTTCTCCTGCACCTCCGCGCACACCTGCACCGGTGACGGCAACGGCATGGTGCTGCGCGCCGGCCTGCCGCTGCAGGACATGGAGTTCACCCAGTTCCACCCGACCGGCATCTACGGTGCCGGCTGCCTGATCACCGAGGGCGTGCGCGGCGAGGGTGGCTACCTGACCAATTCGAAAGGCGAGCGTTTCATGGAGCGCTACGCGCCGAACGCCAAGGACCTCGCCTCGCGTGACGTCGTCAGTCGCGCGATGACCATCGAGATCCGCGAGGGCCGCGGCGTCGGCAAGGAAGCCGATCACATCCACCTGCACCTCGAGCACCTCGGGCCCGAGGTTATCCACGAGCGCCTGCCGGGCATTGCCGAAACCGCGAGCATCTTCGCCGGTGTCGATGTCACCAAGGAGCCGATCCCGGTGCTGCCGACCGTGCACTACAACATGGGTGGCATCCAGACCAATGTGTACGGTGAAGTGGTCACGCTGAAGGACGGCAATCCCGACCACGTGGTGCCAGGCCTGATGGCCATCGGCGAGGCGGCCTGCGTGTCGGTGCACGGCGCCAACCGCCTGGGCTCGAACTCGCTGCTCGATCTGGTGGTTTTCGGCCGCGCCGCCGCAATCCGCGCCGCCGAGGTCGTCAAGCCGGGCACGCCGCACAAGAAGCTGCCGGCCTCGGCCTACGATCCGGGCCTGCAGAACTTCGACAAGCTGCGCAATGCCAAGGGTTCGACGCCGACCGCCGAAATCCGCCTGTCGATGCAGAAGGCGATGCAGACGCATGCCGCGGTCTTTCGCACCGGCGAGTCGCTGCAGGAAGGTTGCCGCAAGATCTCGGAGATCTACCGCGGCTTTTCCGACGTCAAGGTCAGCGACCGCTCGCTGGTCTGGAACTCGGACCTGGTCGAGACGCTGGAATTGCAGAACCTGCTCGGCTGCGCGCTGGTCTCGATGTATTCGGCCGAAAACCGTCCGGAGAGCCGCGGCGCCCATGCGCGCGAGGACTACAAGGATCGCGACGACGAGAACTGGATGAAGCACACGCTGGCCTCGATCGACGAGGGTGGCCACGTGCGCTTCGAGTACCGCCCGGTGCATCTGTACACGCTGACCGACGAGGTCGAGCCGGTGCCGCCGAAGGCGAGAACGTATTGAAGGAGCTGTGGGAGCGCGCTCTGCGCGCAATTTGGGGAAGATGTAGAGCGCGCTCTGCGCGCGATCGGTGCGCCGGGATTGCGCCGGGGCTGGGCGTCAAGAGCGATCGCGCCCAAGGGCGCTCCTACGGTGATCGGCAAGATTGAAGCGTAAGCGTCCGGAGACAGGAACACATGGCCAAATTCACGCTTCCGAAGAATTCGAAGATCGGCGCGGGCAAGCTCCATGCCGGCAAGGGCGGGGCGAAGAAGCCGCGGCGCTTCAAGGTCTATCGCTACGATCCGGACAGCGGCGCGAATCCGCGCACGGACACCTATGAGGTCGACCTGGCCGATTGCGGGCCGATGGTTCTGGACGCGCTGATCAAGATCAAGAACGAGATCGACCCGACGCTGACCTTCCGCCGCTCCTGCCGCGAGGGCATCTGCGGCTCCTGCGCGATGAACATCGACGGCACCAACACGCTGGCCTGCACCAAGGCCATCGAGGACGTGTCCGGCGAGGTCCGCATCTATCCCTTGCCGCACATGCCGGTGGTCAAGGACCTGGTGCCCGACCTGACCCGCTTCTACGCGCAGTACGC
>JANJUH010000405.1 GCA_024710675.1 Lysobacterales bacterium | reverse complement strand
TGTACAGGCGCGCATCGGGCGCGAGCAGGCGATGGAAGTACCGGCAATGCCGATCCGTCCATTCCATCATCGGCGCGACGCACAGGCGCCAGGGCTTGGGCTGCAGGCTCATGGGCGAAGTGTAGCGGCGCGGTGTGGCTTCGCCAGCCAGATCACCGCGCCCGGGAGACGGGTGATTCAGCGACAATGCGGGCGCGGGACTTCGGGGTTGGCGTCGGCAGCCGTCCCGGCGCATCGCGTGGCGGGCAACGAAGGGGGTAATGCATATCATGCGTCACGGTCGACAAGGTCTTCGGGCAGCACTGTTGCTGGGCAGCGCGCTGGTCGCCGCCTGCAGCTACGACGACACGCCGATGGCAATGAAGATCATCGACGGCGAGACCGATCGCAAGCTCTATGCGCGCACCCTGCTCGAGGCGGCGCAGGCCCTGCCCGGAAGCACGACGCCACCGACGGCATCGCAGCTCGAGGCCATCGAGTTCGCTTATGCACAGAGCCAACAGGCCTACGCCGAAGTCCTGCGCTGCCAGGACGAAGGCGTGTGTCGCATGAGTTCGATGCGCGAGGTCTGCAGCGATGTCGCCGCGCTGCTCGAAGCCCGGCGCGCGCTGGCGCCCTGGTCCGACCTGATTTCGATTGCCGAGATGCTCAGCAGCAACCGCGGCCCGATGAATGCCGATCGCCTGCGCCTGCTGCAGGCCGAAGCCCGTCGCGATGGCAAGGTTTCCGATCTCGAGGAGAGCGTTCTGACCCTCGCCACTGCTGCGGCTGCCGCGCATGCGGTGTGGTCGTTGACACCGGAGGGCGAAAAGGAACGCCTTGCCCGCCGCCGCACCCACGCCATCGACGAGTTCAAGCAGCGCTGCGACGCAGAGGCGGCTTGACCCGGCCTTGGACAGGCGGGGGCACAGTGCTCGACGCGACCCTGGACGCTGCGCTCGCCCCGCTCACGGCGCCACGTACTCGACCACTTCGAGCCCGTAGCCCGCCAGCCCCAGATAGCGCCGCCGCGTCCCCAGTACCCGCAGCCGCTTCAAACCGAGATCGGCAAGGATCTGCGCACCGATCCCGGTCGTGCGCCAGGGCGCGGCGGCGCCCTGCTCGGCATCGGCGCCACCCGCGCCGGCCAGTCGTTCCAGCAGAGCCGCATTGTCCGGCCGGTCGCCGATGACGACGACGACACCGGCGCCCTCGGCCGCGATCCGCGCCAGCGCTGCGCGCAACGGCAGGCCGAAATCGGCGCGTTCGACCGCCAGCACGTCGGACCAGAAATTCTTGGCGTGCACGCGCACCAGCGCTGCGTCACTGGCCGCCGGATCGCCATGGACCAGCGCATGGTGCAACTCGCGGGCCAGCACATCACGGTACACGTGCAAGGTGAAGCGGCCGGCTGCGGTGTCGATCGCCTGACTGGCCACCCGCTCGATGGTCTGTTCGGTCGCCATCCGGTAGGCGATCAGATCGGCGATCGTGCCCATCTTCAGGCCATGGCGCGCGGCATAGCGCTCGAGCGCCGGGCGCCGCGCCATGCGGCCGTCCTCGTCCATGATCTCGACCAGCACGCCGGCTGGTTCGAGGCCCGCCAGGCAGGCGAGATCGACCGCCGCTTCGGTGTGGCCGGCGCGCGCGAGCACGCCGCCCGGCTGCGCCATCAGCGGGAAGACGTGTCCGGGCTGGACGATGTCCTCGGCGCGCGCCTCGGGAGCCACCGCGACCTGGATGGTATGCGCACGGTCATAGGCGGAAATGCCGGTGGTGACGCCCTCGGCGGCCTCGATCGACACCGTGAAAGCGGTGCCCATGCGCGCGGTGTTGCGCGCCACCATGGGCCCGAGGCCGAGACGCCGGCAGCGCTCGCCGGTCAGCCCCAGGCAGATCAGCCCACGCGCCTCGCGCGCCATGAAGTTGATGTCCTCGGGGCGCACCTTGCTCGCCGCCATGATCAGATCGCCCTCGTTCTCGCGGTCCTCGTCATCGAGGATCACGACCATGCGGCCGGCGCGGATCTCGTCGAGGATGTCGGGTATCGGGCTGAACATGGCGGTTCCGGATCAGGTGCGGGCGAGTGCGCGGGCGGCGATGTCGGTGCGACAGAACACGCCGGGCCAGGTGATGGATTCGATGCGCGAGTAAGCCCGCTCGCGTGCCTGCCGGATGTCGTCGCCCAGTGCGCAGACCGTGAGCACGCGGCCTCCGTCGGTCAATACCGCACCGTCCGCAGCGGTGCGCGTGCCGGCGTGGAAGACCTTGACGCCCTCTGGATCGGGCAGATCGAGCCCGGCGATCGCATCGCCCTTGCGGACTGCTGCCGGATAGCCTTCGGCCGCCAGCACCACGCCAATGGCCGGTCGCGGGTCCCAGCGCGCCTCGCACTCGGCGATGCGGCCGTCGAGCGCGGCCTCGACCAACTCCACCAGATCGCTCTCCAGGCGCAGCATGATCGGCTGCGTCTCGGGATCGCCGAAGCGGACGTTGAACTCGACCACGCGCGGCTGGCCCGCGGCATCGATCATCAGCCCGGCGTAGAGGAAACCGACGAAGGGGGCGCCCTCGGCGCGCATGCCGGCCAGCGTGGGCTCGATGATCGCAGCGCGCACCCGCGCATCGACCTCGGCACTGACCACCGGCGCCGGCGAGTAGGCGCCCATGCCGCCGGTGTTGGGTCCGCGATCGCCGTCGTCTCGACGCTTGTGGTCCTGGCTGGTGGCCATGGCCAGGAAGTCGCGACCGTCGGAGATCACGATGTAGCTGGCTTCCTCGCCGGCCATGAACTCCTCGATGACCACGCGCCGCCCGGCCTCGCCGAGCGCGCCACCGCCGAGCATGTCGACCAGCGCCGCCTCGGCCTCGGCCAGGGTCATCGCGACCACCACGCCCTTGCCGGCAGCCAGCCCATCGGCCTTGATCACGATCGGTGCGCCGTGGACGCGGACATGGGTCAGCGCCGCCTCGAGTTCGGTGAACACTGCATACGCTGCGGTCGGAATCGCGTGGCGCGCGAGGAAGTGCTTGGTGAAGGACTTCGAGGATTCGAGCTGGGCAGCCGCGCGGGTGGGGCCGAAACAGCGCAGGCCGGCAGCCTGGAAGGTATCGACGATGCCCAGCGAGAGTGGCGTCTCTGGCCCGACCACCGTCAGTCCGACGCCCTCGCTGCGCGCGGCGGCGAGCAGGCCCTCGATATCGGTCACCGCGATCGGCAGGTTGCGGATTCCCGGCTCGCGCGCGGTGCCGGCATTGCCGGGCGCGACCAGGACCTCGCTGACACGCGGCGATTGCCGGATACGCCAGGCCAGCGCGTGCTCACGACCGCCGCCGCCAATCACCAGGACCTTCATCGCGCTCGCCTCCTGCCTTCAGGGGAGCGCGAAGGATAGACGCCGGCGCCCGAGGGCGCTGCCTACCGGCGTAGCGTGGGTTGCGCCGCAGGCGCTACCCGAGAGCTTCTGCCGCAAGCACCCGCGTAGCCTGCCTGCGGCGGTCAACACTGGCTACAGGGTCGCCGGCGGGCTACCAGCGCCAGGCCACCGATAAGAGGTTCTAGCCGTCGTTGTTGCCGCCGGTGTTGGCGTTGGAGACATGGCGGAAGACGATCGCCACGCTGCCCTTGGCCCAGCCCAGCGAGCTCACGATCTGGCCGGTGCTGGAGGTCAGCGTGTTCTTCGGCTCGATGAGAGCCAGGCCGGCGCCGAGGAAGAAACCACCCCAGTGCTTACGCAAGCCATAGCCGAGGAGGAACTGGTCCTTGTCATCGGGAGACGGCAAGCCCTCGCGCCCGCGGATCGCGGCGAACAGCAACTCGCCGTGGATGTCGTGCCGCTGCCAGCGCTCGATCGGCTTGACCCACGAGAACACCAGTCCCTGCGTGGTTTCGCCGTCGATCTCGTCGATGTGGGCGTAGCCCAGCTCGAAACGGGTTTCGGCGGCCAGCGGGGCGGCTGCAAGCAGGGCCAGCAGGGCGAGCGAACGCTTCATGGGGTCTCCTTGTCGGGTGAGATCAGGGCCGGGTCGAGCTTGACCTCGAACCAGTTCAGGCCCCAGTGCAGGTGCGGGCCGCTGGCGCGGCCGGTCATGCCGATTGCGCCGATAGGGTCGCCAGCCAGAAGGCGCTGGCCTTCGGCGACATCGATGCGGCTCATGTGGATGTAAACACTGCTGATGCCGTGGCCATGGTCGAGTACCACCGTCTGCCCGGTCAGCAGCATGTCCGGGTGCACCAGCGTCACCACCCCCGGCGCCGGCGCCAGGATCGGCGTACCGGTCGGCGCGGCGATGTCGAGGCCGAGATGCGGCGAGCGCGGCTCGCCGTTGAGTATGCGCTGGCTGCCATAGACACCGCTGATGCGTCCCTGGGCCGGGCGCCGGAAGGGCTCGACGAAATCGCTGCGCGCATCGTCACGCTCGCGCGCGGCCTTGATCAACGCCGCCTCGCGGGCAATACGCGCCTGCTCTTCCGGGTTCGGGCTGACGGTCGCCGGCGGCAGGCCGGAAACCCGCTCGATCCGGTATTCGCGCTGCGCCACCGGCAGGCCCTGGCACCGCGCCTTCTCGTCAGCCTGCAAGCGCACGCAAAGGACGACCCGTTCCTGGTCACGACCCAGACCGAACACGAAGCGCCCGTCCGCATCGACGCGGACATTGCGCTGATCGATGCTGATCCGCGCACCGGGCTCGCTGCGACCGATCACCATCTGGCCCTGGCGCAAGGGATGGTCGAGGCTGACGCCGGCGGGCGGCGTGGCGGCGTGCACGGTGCTGGCGGCGAGGGTCG
>JANJUH010000383.1 GCA_024710675.1 Lysobacterales bacterium | reverse complement strand
GCCACCGCGCAAGGTTTCCCCGAGCTCCTCCGGCAGGCGCTCCAGCAACTCCTCGAGCGCGCGGCCCTCGGCCTTGCCACTCAGTCCGAACAGCTCGCGCGCGGCCAGGTTGGCATACACCACACGATCCTTCGGGTCGCTCAGCAGCAGCGCCGTGGGCGTGTTCTGCACCACGGTGTCGAGCAGCAGTTCGCGCTGCACCAGGCGCTGCCGCTCCTGCCGCAACTGCTCGCCGAGCGCGTTCAGCGCGCGGGTCAGGTCGGCGAGGTCGGGATCCGCGGGAACCCGGATCGAGGTCGCGAAATCGGCGTCGGTCCAGGCCGCCACCAGCGTCGACAGCGCCCGCACATGCGTGGCGGACGGCGCCCGCTCGCGGCGGATCGCCAGCAGCCCGAACAGGAGTGCGATCGCCAGGGCGCCGGCGAGTGCCGCCAGCGATCCTTCGACCCACTGACCCAGCAGCACGCCGGCCAGCACGGCCACGAGCAGCAGCAGCACCCAGCCGGGCAGGCGCTTCAGGCGCGCGCGCGCGCGGTCGCCGGCAGGGTTTTCGGTAAGGGCATCCATGTCCCGAGTAAAAGCCAAGGCGCGCGCCGGCGCCAGTGCGGTCAGTCTGCCGCGCGGCCACCTTCGATGTGACCGGAAGCCATCTCCAGCGCCTCGGCAAAGTCGCGTGCGAAAGCCAGTTCACCCGGATGTTCGACCAGGCCCATGCGCGCGAAGACCTTCTTCGGCTGCGGCTGCAGCCCGGAGACGATCAGCAGCGTACCGGCCTTGCGCAACTGCGCGAGGAAGACCTCGAGCGTGGCGACGCCGCTGGCATCGACGATCGGCATCAGCCGGGTGCGCAGGATGAAGACGCGCGGATAGCCGGTGTCGCGGAAGCTGCGCAGCGCATCCTCGAGGTGGCTGGTGGCGCCGAAGAACAGCGGCCCGACGATGCGGAAGGCCTCCACGCCGGCCGGCAGGCGCGCGCGCATGTCGCTTTCTTCCGGACCCTCGTCGATCTCGTCGGCGAGCGTGTGGCCTTCGACTTCCACGGTGCGCGCCATCCGGTGCATGAAGAGGAACGCGGCCGTGACCAGGCCCACCTGGATCGCCACGGTCAGGTCGACCAGCACCGTCAGTGCGAAGGTCAGCAAGAGCAGCGCGCGATCGCCGAGCGGCGCGCGCATCAGGTGGCGGAAACGCTCGATCTCGCTCATGCCCCAGGCCACGATCACCAGCACCGCCGCCAGCGCCGCCAGCGGCACGTGGCGCATCAACGGCGCCAGGGCAAGCATGAAGACCAGGATGAACACGGCATGCAGGATGCCCGCCATCGGGCTGACGGCACCGGCGCGGATGTTGGTGGCCGTGCGCGCGATGGCGCCGGTGGCGGGCAGCCCGCCAAAGAGTGCACTCGCGGTGTTGGCAACGCCCTGCGCGACCAGCTCGGCATTCGGGCGATGGCGGCGCCCGGTCATGCCATCGGCCACCACGGCGGACAACAGCGATTCGATGCCGGCGAGGAAGGCAATGGTCAGGGCCGCAGGCAGCAGCGCGCGCAGGCGCTCGGGTGTGATCTCGGGCAACACGAAGGCCGGCAGCGCGCTCGGCAAACCGCCGAAGCGCGAGCCGATGGTCTCCACCGGCAGCGCGAGCAGCATCGCGGCCAGCGTGCCGCCGACCACCGCAATCAGGAAGCCGGGCCATTTCGGCGCGTAACGGCGCAAGCCCAGGATCAGCGCAATGCAGCCGACGGCCAGTCCGAAGGCAGCCCAGTTCACGCTCGGCCCAGCGGCCCACAGCACGGCGATCTTGTCGGCGAACTCGGCCGGGACCTGGTCCACGTCCAGCCCGAAGAGGTCGCGCAACTGGCTGGAGAAGATGATCACCGCGATGCCGGCGGTGAAACCGGTGATCACCGGCTGCGGCATGTAGCGCAGCAGCGCCCCGAGCCGTATCCAGCCGGCGAAGAGCAGCATCACCCCGGCCATCAGCGTCGCCAGCACCAGGCCATCGTAGCCGTGCTGCTCGATGATCACGAACACCACCGGGATGAAGGCGCCGGTCGGCCCGCCGATCTGCACCCGGCTGCCGCCGAGCGCCGAGATCAGGAAGCCGGCGATGATCGCCGTGTGCAGCCCCTTCTCGGGCGGCGCGCCAGAAGCAATCGCCAGCGCCATCGCCAGCGGCAGGGCGACGATGGCCACGGTCAGGCCGGCGATGGCATCCCGGCGCAGCGCAGCCAGCCCGTAGCCCTCGCGCCAGGCGGTCCACAGCTTGGGTTCGAATTGGGTACGCCAGCTCATGCCTTGACGGAATCTACACGCTTAGCATCGTGCGAAGGTTCGCCGCTAATGTCCGCCGTCAGACGACCGCATGCCATTCGACAAGGGTCGCAGGTGACGGAGCGCAGGGTCATCGCCGCCGGGGCGTCGGCGCCCTCGAGATTGCGCTGCACCGGGACGGGCGCGAGAGTGCCCATTCTGGGCGACAACCGGCCGGACACTCGTTGACGGGTCCGGTGGTGACTGCGACCGTTGCGCTCCTCCAATCCACTCGAGCCACTTCCGATGTCGGCAACGATTCGCTTCGCGGTAGCTGCCTTGGTCGTTCTTTTTGCAGTCGACGCCACCTATGCCGAAGACGCCGGGCAGGCAGCCCCTGCGGCGCAGGCGGGCATAGACGAGGAAATGGAGATTGACGAGGGCTTGCAGCGCTTCGGTTATCTGGCGGGCCTTGCCCGCGGGTGTGTGGCGGATACGCAGCGCTCCAAACTCGAGCGCGAAGCGCAGGAAATGCACGCCGGCATCGCCCGCCTGATGGGCACCGACCGCGCTTTCCTGTTTGCCGCGGCCTATGGATACAGCACCAATATCCAGGCCGAGACGAAGGAATGCGCCGAGATTCTCGAGAACTACGACGCCCGGGTCGCCAAGCACCGCGCCCGGCAGGGAGACGCCAAGTGATGCGCCCGGCTGCCTTCTACGCGTGCGCGTTGGCGCTGCTTGCGGCGTTCACGGCCGCAATGCCCAACACGGCCTCGGCCAGCCGCTGGGAGATCCGCCAGGAGATCCGTGAAGGGGCCCGTGAAGTCGCGCGCGAACGACGCGAAGCAGCACGTGAGTTGCGACGCTGCACCACGCGGGATTGCGTCCGACGCGAAATCCGTGAAGGTCACCGGGAAGTCAGTCGCGAGCGCCGCGAGGCCCGCCGCGAGATTCGCCGCGAAGTCCGCGAGGACATCTTCGATCGCTACTACTACGGCGATGGTCGTTGGTATCGAGACGGTCGTTATTGGGACCGCGACGAGTACCAGCGCCGCTTTTACTACCGCGGCTACGACTACTGAGCCGCTCCCGGGAAGTGACGGGTTTCGCCACGGTCGGCCAGGCAGGCGCCTGCCCGGCCCGTTGGTCTCCGGCCATGCCGATGCCGGCGCGGCGCGCCGGCCGTACCGAGCGTCGCGCCGGATGCTCCGGCTTGCGCGGACTGCTGATCGTCGCCTTGTCGATCACGCTGTCGGCCTGCGGCGATCCGCCACCGCCACCCCCGACGGCGGCATCCGTGGCAGCCGTGCTGGCGACCGACTCGGCGTCCTGCGCCACCTGCCATCCGCGCGAACACGCGGCCTGGCAGGATTCGCACCATGCCCGGGCCATGCGGCCGGTCGCAGATGGCGGACTGCCCTCCCACTTCGACGGCGGCTGGTTGGACCATGGTGAGGAATCCGTGCGTTTTGTCGCCAGCGGCAGTTCGGCGAGCCTGGAACTTGCCGATGGCCGCAGCCACCCGGTGCCGATGCGGTTCGGGGTGACGCCGCTCGAGCAATACCTGATCGATACCGGCGGCGGGCGCCTGCAGGCCTCGACCTGGGCGTGGGACAGCCGGCCGGCCATGGCTGGAGGCCAGCGCTGGTTCTTCCTTTACCCCGGAGACGACAATCGCCCCGGCTCGCGCCTGCACTGGGACGGCGCGCTGCACAACTGGAATCACCAGTGTGCGGCCTGTCATGCCACCAAGCTGGAAAAGCGCCACGATCCGGCGACGGATCGCTACAGCACGCGTTACGCCGAAACCGGCGTTGGCTGCGCCGCTTGCCACGGTGATGCCCGCGCCCACGTCGAGTGGGCTGCGGGCTCGCGGGAGCCCACCCCCCGCGCCGGATTCGCGCGCGCGGTCGATACCCCGGCGGCGCGCTTCGCCTTTGACGGGGCGTCGCCGATCGCCCGTCGCGTCGAAGGCAGCGGCCCGTCGCCGGATGTCGACGCCTGCGGCCGTTGCCACGCGCGCGGAACCCCGCTATCCGACGATGATCCGGCCAGGTCGCTGTTCGACCTGCAGCGTCCGGCCCTGCTCGATACTGGTCTCTACTTTGCCGATGGTCGCATGGACGAGGAGGTCTTCAACTGGGGCTCCTTCCGCCAGAGCCGGATGTACGAGGCCGGCGTCGGCTGCGGACATTGCCACGATCCCCATGCCGGGACCCTGCGCGTCGAGGGCAATGCCTTGTGCGGGCAGTGCCATCTCGGCGAGGTGTACGACACGGCCTCGCACCGTGGCCATGGCTCCGCGGACCAGGCACTGCTGTGCAAGGACTGCCACCTGCCGCAACGCACCTACATGGTGATCGACCACCGCCACGATCATGCCTTCCATCGACCCGACCCGGCCGAGGCCGCACGCGTCGGTGCCCCCGATGCCTGCGCCGAATGCCACAGCGACCGTAATGCAGCATGGCAGACCGCAGCCGTCGCGAGCTGGCAGCGCGAGGAGGCGCGCCCGCGGCGCGCCTACGCCGATGCGCTGCACGCCGGTAGCACCTGGCGCGCGGATGCCGGTACCCGGCTGCAGGCGGTGGTGGCCGACTCCGATCAGGCCGCCATCGTCCGTGCCAGCGCGCTGGCGCTGCTCGGCCGCCAGCCGGGTGCGGGCCTTTGGCCGCTGGCGGCCACGCTCGTCGACGCGCCGGATCCGGTCTTGCGTCTGGCCGTGGCACGGCTGCTCGAGTCGGCCCCGGCAGAATGGGCACGCGACGCGGCGCCCCGACTGCTCACCGACCGACACCGCTCGATCCGTGGCGAAGCCGTGCGGGCCTTGCTGCGCCGCCCCGAGCTCGCGCGTGCGCCGGAATCCGGGGCCGCCTTTGACCGCGCGCTGGAGGAGTACCGCGAGAGTCTGGCCCGCGACCAGGACCGCGCTTCCGGACTCGTCGGTCTGGCCGCCATCGACCTGCTGCGCGGCGACCGCGCTGTGGCGCTCGATCGGCTGCGCCGCGCCACCACCATCGATCCCCACGAGACCGTGGCCTGGATCAATCGAATCGAGGTCGAACGGCTGGTCGGCGGCGAGGCCGTGGTGTCCGCGTTACTGGACGAGGCCCTCGCGATCCATCCGGATAGCGCCGAGCTGTGGCACATCAGGGGCCTGCATGCGGTTCGCAGCCGCGAGCCGGAGCAGGCGCTCGCGGCACTGGCGCGCGCAGCGGAGCTGGCTCCGACCGAGCCGCGCTTTGCGTACGTGCTCGGCATCGCCCGTCACGGCCTCGAATCACCCGAAGCCGGACGCCGAACCCTGGCCGAGGCGATCGGGCGCCAACCCGGGTACGCACCCTTCCACCAGGCCCTGGCGGACTGGGCCACGGCAGCGGGCGATGAGGCAGCCGCTCGCGGACACGCCCAGCGCGCCGCTTCCTTGCTCGATTGAGCCCGGGCCACCCGTGCGACCGGCAAACAACGGTGCTCGAAAGCCAGGTGAGGGCCACGGAGCATCTGACTGCCCGTTTCGGGCAATTGCAACGAAAGGCACGCTGAGCCACTGATAGCGTGCCTGAACTACGGTTCGACGAAGGGGGTTGCCGGTGTTGCCACGTGTGGGTCTTGGACTTCTGTTCAGCGCCATCGCGCTGGTTCCCGGGGTGTCCTCGGACAGCGACCGTCCCAACATCGTGGTGATCATGCCGGACGATGTCGGCATGACCAATGTCTCGGCCTACAGCCACGGCATCATGGGACAGACGCCCAACATCGACCGGATCGCCAACGAAGGCATCCTGTTCACCGACCATTATTCGCACCCCACCTGCACGCCGGGCCGCGCCGCCTTCATCACCGGCCAGATGCCGATCCGTACCGGCCTGACCACCGTGGGCATGGCGGGTTCGCCGATCGGCCTCGACGGCCGTGATCCGACGCTGGCCGAATTGCTGAAGGCGCAGGGTTACGCGACCGGCCAGTTCGGCAAGAACCACCTCGGCGATCGCAACTCCCATCTGCCGACGGTGCACGGTTTCGACGAGTTCTACGGCAACCTCTATCACCTCAACACCGAGGAAGAGCCCTTCCTGAAGGAATGGCCCAAGGATCCGGGCTTCGATGCGCGCTATCGCCCGCGTGGCGTGCTCGATTGCAAGGCCACCACGACCGAGAACAAGCAGAGCGACGGTCGCTTCGGACCCTGGGGCAAGCAGCAGTGCAAGGACACCGGCCCGCTCGACCCCAAGCGGATGGAAACCGTGGACGACGAGTTCCGCGATCGTTCGATCGACTTCATGCGCCGCGCGGTGAAGGACGACAAGCCCTTCTTCGTCTGGCATGCGCCCAGCCGCATGCACATCTACACCCATATCCGCGAAGCCAACCGTGGCCGTTCCTTCGCGACCTCCGGCTATTCGGACGACGTCTACGGCGATGGCATGATCGAACTCGACGAGGACGTGGGCCGGATGCTCGACGAGCTCGACAAGCTGGGCGTGGCCGAGAACACCATCGTCATCTTCACCACGGACAACGGCCCGATGTCGGACTGGTGGCCGGACGGTGGCGTCAGCCCCTTCCGCGGTGAAAAGGCCACGACCTGGGAAGGCGGCGTGCGCGTGCCCATGTTGCTGCGCTGGCCGGCCAAGGTGAAGGCGGGCCGCAAGTCCAATGACATCCAGGCGCACGAAGACCTGTTCACGACCCTGGCCACCGCCGGTGGCGTGAAGAACGTCGTCCAGAGCCTGCGCGCGAGCGACAAGGTCTACATCGACGGCGTCGAC
>JANJUH010000372.1 GCA_024710675.1 Lysobacterales bacterium | reverse complement strand
CCCGAGGCGGTCATCGAACAGATACGCGCGCGGATCGATGGCGAGGACGGCTTCTTCCGCCTGGCTCCGCACCCGCTGGTCAAGGGAGCCCGGGTACGGATCAACGAAGGCCCCTTCAGCGGAATCGACGCGATCTTCGAGGCCGAGGCCGGCGAGGATCGCGTGCTCTTGTTGTTGATGTTGCTCGGAACCGAGCGGGCGGTGGTGGTGCCACGCGCGGCCCTGGGGGCCAGGATCTGAGGCGGGCGCCCTCGATCCCGGCGTAGGAGCGCCCTTGGGCGCGACGGAGTTTGCGGCGAGGCCAATCGCGCCCAAGGGCGCTCCTACGGGCTGGGGTGCGCTTAACCCTCCCATCGCGCCCAGAGGGCGCTCCTACATCAAACGATCGCACCCTTGGCCACCTCCCCCGACATCGAACCCGCCCCGCCGCCGACTGTCCGCGATCCTTTGCGCGACATCCCGCGTTACCTGCGCACCTTCCGCGAGTACATGGGCGCGCGCATCGGCTGGGTGTTCTTCTTCCAGTTGCTGTCGGCGCTGCTCGAGGGCATCGGCATCGTGATGATGCTGCCGCTGCTGCACGCGCTCGGGGCGACGGGCGATTCGCCCGGTCGATTCACGCTGGCGATCCACGGCTTCGTCTCGGGCCTCGGCTTCGAAGGCCCGGTGGCGATCCTGCTGCTGATCGCCGGCCTGTTCGTGATCAAGGGACTCGTGGCCTTCACCGCCGGCGCCTATCTCGGCTACCTGCGCGCCGATCTGCAGAAGACCCTGCACGAGCGTTTGTATGACTCCTACTCGCGGATGGACTATCGCTACTACACCGAACGTGACACGGGACATTTTTTCGCCCTGTTCGGCCAGGTCTATTCCTTCATCGGTGCGGTCCACAGCTTCAGCGCATTCGCCGTTGCCGTGATCCGCACGGTGGTCTACGTGGGCATGGCGATCGTCGTGGCCTGGACCTTTGGTCTCGCCGCCATCGTCGTCGGCTCGCTGGTGTTCCTGGCCTTCCGCCGGATCAACAACCGCGTGCGTGAGCTTTCGCGCGAGAACGCCGGCTATGCGGGTCGCGTCGCTGCGCTCTTCGTGCAGACCATCCAGTCCTTCAAGTACCTGTCGGCCACCGCCACGGCCGAGCCGGTGCGCAAGGCGATGCACGATTCGGTGGTCAAGGTCGGCCGCATCGGCGCCCGCCAGAACCTCTGGATGGCCTTTACCAGCGCCGCGCAGGAACCGATCGCGATCCTGATGATCACCGGCATCGTGATCGTGCAGATCGGTGTGTTCGAGCAGCCGCTGGCGCCGATCATGGTGTCGATCCTGCTCTTCTATCGCGGCGTCAACACCGTGCTCGGCCTGCAGGGGAGCTGGCAGAGCACGCTGGCGATGATCGGGGCGGTGGATGTGGTCAAGGCCGAGCTCGACCACCTTAAGGGACACATGGAACCGAGCGGCGGCCAGCCGATCGCGCCGATGGAGCGGGGCATCGAGTTCCGCGAGGTCTGTTACGCCTACGAGGATCGCATCGGCGATGTGCTGACCGGCGTCAGCTTCCATGTCCCGGCCCGCCAGATGGTCGCCATCGTCGGCGCCTCGGGTGCCGGCAAATCGACGCTGGTCGACCTGCTGACCCTGCTGTTGACCCCGCGCCAGGGCGAGGTGCTGATCGACGGCGTGCCCGGCACCGCCATCGAGCGCGCGAGCTGGCGCCGCCAGATCGGCTACGTGATGCAGGAAGCAGTGATCTTCGACGACAGCTTCGCGCAGAACATCTGCCTGTGGGGCGGCGATCCGGACGCCGACCCCGCGCTGATGGCACGGATACGCGAGGCGGCCCGTCAGGCGCACCTCGCGGAGTTCATCGAGTCCCTGCCCGACGGCTACGCCACCCGTGTGGGTGACCGTGGCATCAAGCTCTCCGGCGGCCAGCGCCAGCGCCTCTTCATTGCCCGCGAGCTCTACAAACAGCCGCGCCTCCTGATCCTCGACGAGGCCACCAGCTCGCTCGACAGCGAAGCCGAGCGCGTGATCCGCGAGAGCATTGACGAGCTCCACGGCAAGCTGACCGTGGTCATCATCGCCCACCGCCTCGCCACCGTCCGCAACGCCGATCGCATCCTCGTCTTCGACAAGGGCCGGCTGGTGGAGGAGGGTGATTACGCCAGCCTGCGCGGCAATCCCGATTCGCGTTTCAGCGCCATGGTGGCGGCGCAGGCCTTGTGAGAGCCGGCCGCTCGGAGGAGCGCCCTCTGGGCGCGAAAAGGCCGTGCCGCAGTCCCCATCGCCCCCGTAGGAGCGCCCTGTGGGCGCGAAATGGACACACCGCAAGCCCCATCGCGCCCAGAGGGCGCTCCTACGGATTTGTGGTGATGGCGTGGTAGCGTCTTGGACATGAAGCTCTCCAACGCCCGCCCCGCCATCATCGGCCTCGGCTACGTCGGTCTGCCGCTGGCGCTGGCTTTCGGTCGCCTGCGGCCGACAATCGGATTCGACATCGATAGCGCGCGCATCGAGGCGCTACGCCGTGGCGAAGACGTCACCGGCGAATGCTCTGCTGCCGAGATGGCGACGGCACAACACCTGCGCTTCACCGCCGGTCCAGCCGATCTCGCCGCCGCCAACGTCTACATCATCGCGGTCCCGACCCCGGTCAATCGCCACAATCGCCCTGACCTGACGCCACTCGAACGCGCTTCCGAAACGGTCGGTCGATACCTGTCGAAGGGCGATGTCGTCGTCTACGAATCCACCGTCTACCCCGGCGCCACCGAAGAGGTCTGCGTCCCGATCCTCGAGCGTGTCTCCGGCCTGCGCTGCAACCTCGACTTTCACGTGGGCTACAGCCCCGAGCGGATCAACCCCGGCGACAAGCAACGTCGCCTGGCCGACATCGTCAAAGTGACCTCGGGATCGACGCCGGAAGCCGCTGCCTTCGTCGATGCGCTCTACCGCGAGGTCGTCCCCGCCGGCACCCACCTGGCGCCCTCGATCCGCGTCGCCGAGGCCGCGAAAGCCATCGAGAACACCCAGCGCGACGTCAACATCGCGCTGATGAACGAATTCGCCCAGCTTTTCGCGCGCCTCGGTCTCGACACGGAGGCCGTGCTGAAGGCAGCTGGCACCAAGTGGAACTTCCTGCCCTTCCGACCGGGACTGGTCGGCGGACACTGCATCGGTGTCGATCCCTATTACCTGGTCCACAAAGCCCAGGAGGTCGGCTACCACCCCGAACTCATCCTCGCCGCGCGCCGCATCAACGAAGGCATGAGTGCCTACGTCACTGGCGAGCTGCTGAAACTGATGGCACGCCACCGCATCGGCATCGTCGACGCGCGCATCCTGGTGCTCGGCATCACCTTCAAGGAAAACTGCCCGGACCTGCGCAACACCCGGGTGGTGGAGATCATCGAGGCCCTGCGCTCCTACCATGCGCAGGTGGATGTTTACGATCCATGGGCCGACGTCGAGGAATGTCGGCGCGAGTACGGCATCGAGCTGTGCCCATCGCCCACCGCCGGCAGCTACGACGCCGTCCTGATCGCCGTCGGCCACCAGCAGTTCGGCGCGCTCGGTGCCAAGGGCATCCGCGCCTGGTGCAAGCCGGGTGGCGTGGTCTACGACGTCAAATACGTCCTGCCCGGCGAGGACAGTGACGGGCGGTTGTAGCCCGCGTTGACCGCCGCAGGCGGGCTACGCGGGGAGATCCCGTCGCAAACCACCCGCTGTCACATCCCCGCACTTGCATCTTCGTTACATCTCCGGCTAATGTCCGTTCATGCCTTGAACGCTCCGCGTCGGCCGACCAGGAAGAGCGGATCGCAAGGGCAGGGCACTGTCACCGCCGCACCCTTTGGTGCGATGGGTCGTGATGCCTCGGCAAGCCAGCCGGGTGCATCGGACAGGGGGACAACCGGGCG
>JANJUH010000355.1 GCA_024710675.1 Lysobacterales bacterium | reverse complement strand
GCCTGGTCAGGTCGATCGTGTACTTCTCCAGCGCCTGGCGCGATTCCTCGGCGCTGGGATCATCGACCTTGTCGCCGCCGCGCATGGCCGTGATGGCCTGCTCGAAGCGCGCCTTGTCGACACCGGCCGCCTTCAGTGCCTGCCCGACCTCGCCCTTGTCGTCCAGCGCCGCGAGCACGAACAGCTCGCTGGCGATGTACTGGTCGCCACGTTGCTGCGCGAGCTTGTCGGTGAGCAGCAGCAGGCGGTTCAGTTCGTTGCCGACCGACAGGTTGCCCTCGTTGCCGCGCACCTTCGGCAGGCGTTCGAGGCTCTCGCCGAGGCGCGTCCTGAGCGCCGCGACATTGGCCCCGGCCTGGGCCAGCAGCGGCTTGACCGAGCCGCTCTGCTGGTCGATGAGCGCCACCAATACGTGCACGGGCTCGAGCAGATTGTGGTCACGCCCGACCGCCAGCGACTGGGCATCGCCCAGGGCCTGCTGGAAACGGGAAGTCAGTTTGTCCATGCGCATGGTGTTTCTCCGTGCCGGCTACGCGGCGCGATGATCGATGCCACAGGGATGCGGCTGCCTTGATCGAGTTCAAGGGGCTTGAAATCGGCTCAGGCGCCTCCCTTGTTCAGCTTGCAGCCCCCGGGGCTTGTCGCCGGAGCGCGTGGCAGCGAGTATCGCGAGCTTCCCCTTGCAGACGTCCATACCGCCATGCTGCCGATCAGTTTCGAGTTCTTCCCGCCCAAGACCGACGAGCAGCGGGAGGTGCTCGAACGCACGGTGACACAGTTGCAGCCGCTGGCGCCCGAGTACGTCAGTTGCACCTTCGGCGCCGGTGGCTCGACGCTCTCGTACACCTACGACACCGTGGTCGCGCTGAAGGCGCATGGCCTGGAGGTCGCACCCCACCTCTCGTGCATGGGCGGAACGCGCGAGGAAATCGGCGAGTTGCTCGACCGCTACGTGGCCCTGGGCTGCCGACACCTGGTGGCCTTGCGAGGCGACCTGCCTTCGGGCATGGCGACCGCCGGCGAGTTCCGCTACGCGGTGGATCTGGTGCGCTTCGTGCGCGAGCGCCACGGCAACCATTTCCACATCGAGGTGGCCGGCTATCCCGAATTCCACCCGCAGGCCCACTCGGCGGGTGACGACCTGCGCCACCTGCGCGAGAAGGTCAGCGCGGGTGCCGACGGCATCATCACCCAGTACTTCTACAACGCCGAGGCCTACGAGCGCTTTGTCGAGGACGCGCGCCGGATCGGCATCGAGGCGCCGATCGTCCCCGGCATCATGCCGGTCTCGAACTTCAGCCAGCTCCGCCGCTTCTCGGCCCAGTGTGGTGCCGAGATCCCGCGCTGGCTGGAACGCCGGATGGCGGACTTCGGCGACGACGCCGAGGCGGTGCGCGCTTATGGCGCCGAGGTGGTCGGTCGACTGTGCCGGCGCCTCGCGGCAGCAGGCGCACCCTCCTTCCACTTCTACACACTGAACCGGGCCAAGGCGACGCTGGCGGTGCTCGAGCAACTGCGCTGATCGAGCCCGCGCGGCGCCCGCAAAGTCAGCGCCAGAAAGGTATCGAGGCCGGCGGAGGCAGCTCCTCGTCATCGAGCCGGGGCAGCCGCGCGATCTCGAGGTGATGCCGCCCGGGTGCGAGCCCGTCGACCGGAACCATCGCCACGAATCCGCGCAGACCCGAGAGTGGATCCTCGCCGAAGTCGTAGCGCACACCGGTCAGCGATTCGCCATCGAGCGTCAAGGGGTGCAGCCGCTCGCTCGCGCAGGCGAGCAGCCGCAGCGCTTGCTCGCGCACCAGTTCCCGGCGCGCAGCACCTTGCGCCTCGTCCGGAAGCTCGGGAGCGACCGCCTGCGGGCAGTCGCGCGCGATGACCGGATCGATTCGCCTTGCCACATAGGGCACGAAGACCCGGAGATAGGGTCCGCGCACGACCTCGGCCTCGATGAAGGGATGCCCCTCCAGCGTGTCCTCGCGACTGCGGCTGGCCGCGTAGTGGCGAGCGCGCATGTCGAGTCCGGTGGTGTACTGCGGCAGGTGCTGTTCACCTGGCATGTCGATCGTCCCGGTGCGCACCAGCAACTCGCCCACCGCCACCGCCATCAGCAGGTAAAGCGCCGCCAGCATCGCGATGTTGCCGCGCGCCATGCCGACGCGGCTGAACAGGGTCAGCAGGAAGGGCTGGGTCACCGGTCCCCAGACCATCCAGGCACTGGAGCGATAGATCCGGACCAGCCAGCGGCGCGACCAGTGCCCGGCCGGTATCCGCTCACCCAGGTAACGATCGACCGCGGTGGCGATCATCGTGGGCACCAGCAGGATGCCGACGATGACCAACAGAAGGTGATTCGTCTCGAGCCCGATGACCGGGCCGAAGGCCATCGACAGCAACACGGTGGCGGCCACCAGGACCAGCGTGAACACCATGATCGCCAGCGACATCAGGACGAGCAGCAGGCCCCAGGCGAACACCAGGCTGGCGCGGTTGTCGGCCTCGTCGATGGTGCGGTCGAGCGTGGGCACATGGGTGGCGCAGTAGTCCTTGAAGACCGGTCCACGCTTGAGCCGCTCCCAATCGATGCCCCCGGGATACACCGAACGCAGTCCGAGCGCCGCCACCCACACCGCGCGCGTCGCCAGGTGCAGCACGAAGGTGACGATCAAGGCGTAGCTGCTGACCTTCAGATAGAGGAACAGCATCATCGCCGCGTACTCGGCCGAACCCTCCAGGCGCGGCCGCATGCCGGAAAAGAGTCCGTCGATCAGACCGGGCACCTGCAGCATCGAGAACACCAGTGCGCCGGAGAGCAGCAGTTCGACCTCCCAGGTCGGCGTGGTGTCGCGGGGAAGGCGGAAGGGGCTGGCAGGCGCTGACGCTGCTTCGGCCGGCTCGCGTGGCTGCTCGGTCATCGCAAGGGGCCCTCGGGTCACGGCCTCTGATCATCGCGAGCGCAGCGTGGGGACGCAATGCGGGGCTCGGTAGCCGTGGGCGTCGCGTCGACGCCGCGACCCACCGCGCTCGTCATCCCGGCGCAGGCCGGGATCCAGAAAGGACTTGCCCGCAAGCCCTCGAAAAGCACTGGATTCCGGCTTTCGCCGTACTGACCACAAGGAGGCTACCCGCGCCGCTCCCGCGTCATCCCGGCGCAGGCCGGGATCCAGAACGGGCTGCCCCGGGGCCTCGAAAAGCTCTGGATTCCGGCTTTCGCCGGAATGACGACTGGGCGACGGGGTCTCCTTTCGCTACTCGAAGCCGTTCGCGAACCCGTCCCACGGCGCCGCGCCGCACTGCGCGCCCCACAGCGTCTGCACCCATTCCGGATGGTCGATGAAGGGATTGCGGTTGGCCTGGAAGCCGAACACCACCTCGTTGCGGATGATCTCGCCGGCATCGGGCGGGTCGTCGAAGTGCCACTGGTAGAGCGTGCAGAGCTTGCCCATGAAGGGCTGGCCGGTGCCGACCTGGTTCAGGTTGTCGGTGACGATGAGATCGGGCTCGGTCTGGCCCAGCGCGTTGACGCCGCCCTCGTAGCGCACGTCCATGTAGAAGATCGCGCGCGCCGCGTCACCCTTGCGGTGCACCCAGACCTGGTAGCGCGAACCATCCCACCAGTTGGAATCGCCCGGAAAGGGCGTGCCGCCCTGGCCGCCCACGCCATTGTTGGCGACGGTGGTGTCCTCGCTGGTGCAGCCCGGGCAGTTGTCGTAGGGCTTGTTGCTGCGGTTGGTGTTGTACTGCGGGTCCGACAGATACAACATGTGGGTGTCGGTGTACGGCGGGTTCGGCTGGCCGTTGACCGTGGTGTCCGGGAATCCGAGCGAATTCGGCCAGGTGTGCTCGCGGTTGTAGTTGTTGTTGCCGGCAGTGACCTTGGGGTGGTTGTCGTTCTGGTAGATGTCGATGATCTCGCCCGGGTTGGCGGGGTTCTCGTCGGCGGACTCGAGGATGTCCCAGGTGTCGCAGGTGGTCGGCGACGGTGCCGCCGCATTGCACGGGCCGGCACCGGTGTAGGGATAAGCGATGTGGTCGTCGATCAGCACATGCAGCGTGCTGCGCAGCGTGGTCGCGTTGGTGGTGTCGACACTGGCGTAGTAATTCGAGGCCGAGGCGGCAGTGGTGAAGCTCCAGGCGAAGTTGCCACCCGCGAGCGGGTCCGGGTTGCCGTCCTGGTCCAGGATCGAGGCGGCGTCCAGCGTCACGGTGCACTGCTCGAGGAAGGCGAAGTTGACCGTGGGATCAAGGGTGTAGACGGTCGGACCGCCGGTCACCGTGGCACCGACGGCACCGGAGTTGGCGCACTGGATCGCGAACCAGCTGCCGGCCACCGTCACCGGCTCGCTGAAGGTCACGATGAGGTTGGCAATCACCGGCACGCCGGCGACACCGTTGGCCGGGAAAGTCGAGGCCACCGCGGGCGGATCGTCAGCGAGCACGGTGAAGGAGAAATTGAAGTTGGCCGCCATCGGATCGGGGTTGCCGTCGAGGTCGATGACCTTGCTGGCATCGATGCTGCCGGTGCACTGCTCGCCGAAGGCCAGCAGGGGCACCGGGTTGAGGGTGCGCGAAGAGCCCATCCCGGACTCGCTGACCGCCACCACCCCGCTGCTGCTGCAGTTCAGGGCGAACCAGTCGGCTTGGGTGGTCACGGCCTCACTGAACTGGATCACCAGGTTGGCACCCGGATCCACGCCCGTCGCACCATTGGCGGGCGTCGTGCTGTTGACCACCGGCGGATTGTCGACGCCGCCCGTGCAGGAGCCCTGCACCTGGATGTCGTCGATGCCGATCATGGCGTCGGTGCCACCGGCGTTGGTGGTCATCCAGCGAATCTGGACCTCGGCCTGGTTTTCGAGATTGGCCGGCAGTGCCACCGCGATCGGAATGTCGCTGCCGATGTTGGCATTGGCCCGGTAGGTGTCGGCGATCACCGCAAAGTTGCCGGTCGTTCCGGTGCGGGCCTGGGCGACGACCTGCTGGAGGGTTGAGGCCGTGACAGCAGCGTTGTCGAGATCACGCCAAGTGAATGCCAGTTGCAGGTTGGTGCAGCCGGTCGTGTTCAGATGCAAGAGGACAAACGGAGCGTCCGCTGTTCCACTGCCCTGGAAGGCGATGGTCGGATTGCCACCGGACTGGCCGCCGCTTTCCACTTCGTAGATGCCACCGGCTTGCGCCGTCGTCGTGCTCTCCGGGTCCGTATTGTTGGCGTTGACGTCCACCTGGCTGGCAACGAAGGCCAACAAGGTGCGCGGATCGACATTGGTGGTGGTTCCAATCGCGGGATCGTCACCCCGGTACCCGATCAGGCTCGGCACCCCGCTCCAGTCGCCGTTGGTCGTGATCAGCCCGGTATCGCTCCAGTTCTGCTGGAAGCTGCCGTTGGCCAGCGGATGGTAGGTGCCGTCGGCTTCCGCCGTCGTGGCAGCGGCGAAGCCGGCCAGCAGGGCGGCGGTCAGGGCAAGGCGCGAGCGCATGGCGGACATCCGGGCAGCGTCGAAAACGGGGCGTGGAGTCTACCCCTGCGCGCATGACATTCCGACGCGCCAGGACCCCCGCTACTTCACGCGGCACACACTGTCGCATCCGGCCTCCCCTCGCCCTCCGCCAGGAGAGCACATGACAACGCCGGCTCAAGCCATCTTCATGTGGAAGAAGTTGAGCTTGTTGCCATCGAGATCGCGGAAGTAAGCGCCATAAAAGCCCGGAAAGCGTTCGCCCGGTGCGCCCTCGTCGCTGGCACCAAGTTCCATCGCCCTGGCATGGAGCGCATCAACCTGCTCCGGACTCGAGCACTCCAGCGCCACCATGACGCCATTGCCGACCGTCGCCGGCTTGCCGTCAAAGGGATAGATGACGCCCAGCCCGGGCTTGTCCGGCGCGACCCCCCAGGCGATGAAGCGCTCGCCTTCCATGGAACGACCCGCCCCAAGGCCGGCCAGCAGCACATCGTAGAAGGCCGCAGCGCGGGCCAGGTCGCTGGTGCCGAGGGTGACGTAGCCGATCATTGTGGTGCTCCATCGGGTGGGGATGCGGATCCTCGCATGGGCTCGTGACGGCGTCATGGGCTGGAAGCAAAAGCGGGGCTGGGGGCTGGGGCGAGTGCGCTGGGGTCTTCGGCGAGTTCCTGATCCGGTGGCATGCGCCGGAGCACATGACGGTCTATCCAAGCTATCGAAAAGCCATCGGCCATGCGCCCCAGCCCCCAGCCCCGCTCTTCGCAAAGGCCCTGATGCACCGCACCATCCGCCACTGCTAAAGTCACCGGTCCTGACCGAACCTGACGCCCGCATGGACCTGCGCCTGTACAACACCTTGAGCCGTGAGACCGAGGTCTTCACGCCACGCGGACCCGGCCCGGTCACGATGTACATCTGCGGACCGACGGTCTACAACTACGCGCACATCGGCAATGCGCGGCCTTACACGGTCTTCGGCGTGCTGGCGCGGATGCTCAGGCGGCGCCATGGCCTGCGCTATGCGCGCAACCTCACCGACGTCGACGACAAGATCAATGCCGCCGCGGCCGAACTGGGCGTGCCGATCGACGTGATCACGGCGCGCTACACCGAGGCCTTCCACGCCGACATGGACGCGCTCGGCGTGGCGGGTGAGTTCGCGCCCGACATCGAGCCACGCGCGACCGCGCACATCGCCGGGATCATCCGCATGTGCGAGCGCCTGATCGCCTCGAACCACGCCTACGAAGCCGAGGGCCATGTGCTGTTCGCGGTCGAGTCCTACGAAGGCTACGGCCGCCTCAGCGGGCGCACGATCAAGGAGATGATCGCCGGCGCGCGCGTCGAGGTGGCACCGTTCAAGCGCCATCCGGCCGATTTCGTGCTGTGGAAGCCCTCGACGCCGGAATTGCCGGGCTGGGAGAGTCCCTGGGGGCGCGGCCGTCCGGGCTGGCACATCGAGTGCTCGGCGATGGCCGAGTCGCACCTGGGCGAGACCATCGACATCCACGGCGGCGGCGCCGACCTCAAGTTCCCGCACCACGAGAACGAGATCGCGCAGAGCGTCTGCGCGCACGGCGGCGCCGAGTTCGCGCGCTTCTGGGTGCACAACGGCTTCGTCACCGTCGAAGGCCGCAAGATGTCCAAGTCGCTGGGCAACGTGCTGCTGATCAAGGAGCTGCGCGAACTGGCGCCACCCGAGGCGCTGCGCTACCTCCTGCTCAACGCCCACTACCGGCAACCACTGGACTGGTCCGAGGCCGCGCTGCACCAGGCCCGTGCCACGCTGGACCGGCTCTACGGCACGCTGCGCGACCTCGCCGATGTCGAGGCGGCAGCGGCCAGTGCCGACGAGGTCGAGGCGGCGCTTGCTGATGACCTGGGCACACCCGAAGCGCTGGCGCAGTTGAGCGAACTTGCCCGCGCCGCGCAGAAGGCCGAAGGCCCCGCCGCCCGCGCACTCGCCAAGGGCCGATTGCTCGCCGCCGGCGAGTGGCTGGGCCTGCTCCAGCAGGACCCGCAAGCCTGGTTCCAGGGCGACAAGGCCGCCATCGACGTGGCACGCATCGAGGCCCTGATGAGCGAGCGCCAGGCCGCGCGCAAGGCGAAGGATTTCGCGCGCGCCGATGCGATCCGCAACGAGCTCACCGACATGGGCGTGGTCCTCGAGGACACACCGCAGGGGCCGCGCTGGAAGCTGGGGTGAAGCTCATCCGCCGAAGGATCGGCATTCCGACGTAGGAGCGCCCTCTGGGCGCGAAAGAAACGCCGCATGCGCGATCGCGCCCAAGGGCGCTCCTGCGGGTGAGACACCGTGACGGCGTGGCCTTTTTCTACCCCGCCCGCGCCAACCCCAGCAGCCGCTGCGGCAACATGCGGATCCTCTGCAGCAGGTTGCCGCTGAGCCAGGCCGGCATCTGCGACTCGGCCTTGGGCGCGACGATGTAGCGGCGCGCGGCGAGCGGGTTCTGCTTGAGCTGCCAGTAGCGACCGACCGCGGCATCCACCGACAGCCGGCACGAACCCATGCGCAAGGGCTTCAGCAGCAGGCGGAAGACCTGGCCTTCGTTGATCAGGTCGATGGCGACCTGGGCATTGGCGCGGTCGGTGACGATCACCGTGGCAATGTGCGGGTGGTACTGCTTGAGCGCCTTCAGCAGCGCAGTGAAGTCGCCGTGCTGCCCGGCCGTCTCGGAGATCACCACACCCACCTCGTTCTGCTCCAGCACCGCGAGCGCCCGGTCGGGTGAGGACACAAAGCGCACCTGGTAGTGCGGCGCCAGGATCTCGCGGAGGCGCTTTTGCACCTCCGGATCGTCCTCGATGACCAGGATGCCGACTTCCTTGCGCGCCTGCTCCTTGTCGATCTCGTCGATCGCCTTGTCCTGCAGCGGTGGCGCCTCGCGCGCGATCTTCGCGGCCAGTTGCACGACTTCGCGCAACTCGGTGTTGTCCCAGGGCTTGTTGATGTAGCGGAAGACCTCGCCCTCGTTGACCGAGCCGATCACCGCGTTGAGGTCGGCGTAACCGGTCAGGAGCACCCGCATCGCGCGCGGATGGGCAATGCGGATCTCGCGCAGCACCTCGATGCCCTGCATCTTCGGCATGCGCTGGTCGCAGACGACGACGTCGATGTCCTTTTCGGCCGCCCAGCGGATCGCCTCGGCCGGATCGGTCGTCGTGTACACCTCCATGTCGCGGAACAAGGCCTTGAGGGCCCGCAGGATGCGGGCCTCGTCGTCGATGCACAGGACTCGGATGCGGGATTCCGACATGGCCTCAGCCGGGCTGCTTCAGCAGCGCATGGTCGATGGGGAAGCTAACAGTGAACGTGGTGCCTTTCCCGGCCGCAGTTCGCACCTTGATCGCGCCGCCATGGCTTTGCACGATCTTGTGCACGATCGACAGCCCGAGACCGGTTCCTTCGCCCACCGGCTTGGTCGTGAAGAACGGATCGAAGATCTTCGGGAGGACATCGTCGGGAATGCCAGGGCCGGTATCCGCGATGTCGATCTCGATCTGGTCACCGCTGCGCCTGGAGGCCACCGACAGCGTGCCCCCCTCGCCCATCGCCTGGGCGGCGTTGGTGATCAGGTTCAGCAGCACCTGGTTGATCTGCGAGGCCACACCGCGGATCTTCGGGACCGGGTTGAGCTCGCGCTTGACCTCGATGCGGTCACGCAACTGGTGGGCGGCGATGACCAGCGCGCTCTCCACCGACTCGTTGACGTCCATCAGGTCCATGCCATCCTGGTCGACCCGCGCGAAGCCTTTCAGGTTCTTGACCAGGTTGGCGATCTGCACCAGGCCATCGACCGAGTCCTTCAGCAGCTCGTCGCTGTCGCGCAGGCGTTCGTCGGACGCCAGCGCCGTGCGCAGCTTGTCGATGCCCTTGCGCACTGCTTCCGCGGCTCCGGGCTTGGCCAGGTCCGCCGCCAGCAGCATCGCGAAGCCCTTGTCGACCTTGGCCAGCAGCTCACGGTACTCGCCCATCAGCTCGCGGACCACCTCGACATTGCTCTTCACGAAACCGATCGGCGTGTTCATCTCGTGGGCTACGCCCGCGATCATCTGACCCAGCGAGGCCAGCTTGGTGGTGTGGATCACCTGCGCCTGGCTCTGCTGCATCTTGCCGAGCTGGTCCTCGAGCTCGGGTATGCGCGAGGCGATCTCCGCACGCTGTGCGCGCTCCTTGCGCAGCATCCAGCCGAGCACGCCCGCCGCCATTGCGAACAATCCCGCCAGCACCCCACCGATCATGACGACTCCCCGACCCCCGCGTGCGGTCTCCGGCGACTGTCGCAGATGGGCCGGAAATTGACAATATGCGTCACTCCCGGACTGTGCGCCATGCCCGACGGATGGCTCAATCCCGCATCGGGAGCGGCTTGCCCAGGCACAGGGCGCGCGCGGTCTCGGTATCGAGGGCCGCAGCACGGGCCATGCACGGTCCGATGTCGCTGCCGTGATGGCGCGCCTCCCAGCCCTCGATCAACAGATCGGTCATCGCATCGTGATTCACCGCCGCGCTGGGCACCCCCATGCTGGCCAGGGCGGCCAGCCGCCGCGCCAGTTCGGACAGCTCATCCTGCGCGCGCGGCCGGAATCCCGGCAGCACACCCTGGTCGGCATCCGGCAACAGCGCATCGAGGTCGCGGCCGGCGAAGGGCCTGCGCTCGGGCGGATGTTCGCGCACGTATTGCGATGCGGCCGCCCTTGCCTGGCGCTCGAGCACGGCTCGCCCGGTGTCAGCCAGGGGATCGACCGACGGCGGCGTCAGCGGCGTCACCGGGACAGCCAGTGGCGTCTCGTCCCGGATCTCACGGACGGGGGCGTCGGCCACCTGGCCGCTCACGATGGTCGGCGCTGCCGAACGCGGCACAGGCGGTGGTGGTGACGGCAGTGGCTCCGCCAGCACGATCTCGACCTCCATCCGCGCCGTCGGCAAGGGCGGCATTACGCGCGTACCCACGAGCAGGCGCTCCGCCAGCAACAGGTGGACTGCCAGGGTGAAGCTCCAGGCAGCGATGGCGCGCAGGCGCGGACGAGCGATCGATGGGCGCATGCGGACCGGACTTGTCGAGTTGCCACGGAGTCTGCCGGCGCCCTCGCCCAAGGCGATTCGACGCACCTGAATCAAGTCCGCCGAATCCCCGCGTGTTCAGCCGCCACAAGCGCTTTCCGAAGGTTTTCTAAACAGGCGCTGGCGGGCATCCTTGCCGACCCGCATCGCGACCTCGCCGATGGACATTTCCCACCTGCTGGACGACCTCAATCCCGCCCAGCGCGAGGCGGTTGCCGCCCCGCCGGGCCACCTGCTGGTGCTGGCCGGCGCCGGCTCGGGCAAGACCCGCGTGCTGACCCATCGTATCGCCTGGCTGGCCGAGGTCGAGGGCGTGTGGCCGCACGCGATCCTCGCGGTGACCTTCACCAACAAGGCCGCCGCGGAGATGCGCGGCCGCTGCGAAAGCCTGCTCAAGCGGCCGACGCGCGGGCTATGGATCGGCACCTTCCACGGGCTCGCCCATCGCTTGTTGCGCCTGCACTGGCACGAGGCCGGCTTGCCCGAGACCTTCCAGATCCTCGATGCCGACGACCAGCAGCGCCTGGTCAAGCGGGTGATCCGTGACGCCGGACTCGATGAGTCACGCTTTACCGCACAGCAGGGCGGCTGGCTGATCAACGCCTGGAAGGACGAGGGCAAGCGACCGGACGATGTCGACGCCGGCGGCAACCCCAATTTGCGCACCTGGCTCGAGGTCTACCGCAGCTACGAGGAGGCATGCCGGCGCCAGGGGCTGGTCGATTTCGCCGAGCTCCTGCTGCGCAGCCACGAACTGTGGCTGGCGCATCCGGCCCTGCTCGATCATTACCGCCAGCGCTTCGGGCACCTCCTGATCGACGAGTTCCAGGACACCAACACCACCCAGTACGCCTGGGTGCGCCTGCTGGCCGGATCCAGCGGACAAGTCTTCGCGGTCGGCGACGACGACCAGTCGATCTACAGTTGGCGCGGCGCGCGCGTCGAGCACATGCAGCACTTCCTGCGCGACTTCCCGGGGGCACGCACGATCCGGCTGGAGCAGAACTACCGCTCCAGCAGCACCATCCTGGACGCCGCCAATGCGGTGATCTCCCGCAACGAAGGACGCCTGGGCAAGGCGTTGTGGACCGAAGCCGGGCGCGGCCTGCCGATCGCCGTGTATGCCGCCTGGGACGAGCGCGACGAGGCGCGCTTCGTCATCGAACGCATTCGCCGCGCCGTGGCGGCCGACACCCGACCTTCCGAAATCGCGATCCTGTATCGCGCCAATGCGCTTTCCCGCAACTTCGAGCAGGAGCTGATCAGCCACGGCGTGCCCTACCGGGTCTACGGCGGCCTGCGTTTCTTCGAGCGCGCCGAGGTCAAGGACGCCCTCGCCTGGTTGCGCCTGCTCGCCAATCCGGCCGACGACGGCGCCTTCGAACGCGCGGTCGCCACGCCGCCGCGTGGTGTCGGCGAGAAGACCATCGAGGACCTGCGCTCCCAGGCCCGTGATGGCGGGCGGTCGCTGCTGGCGACGGCCATCGACGCGCTGGCCGCCGGCCAGGTCAAGGGCCGCGCCCGCAGCGGGCTCGGCGACCTGCTCGCCGCGCTGGCCGAGCTGCGCGGCATGCAGGACTCGCGGCTGCACGAGCGCATCGACCGCCTGCTCGAACTGTCGGGACTGCGTGCGCACTACGAGGCACAGAGCCGCCACGAGGCCGACTCACGCGCCGCCAATCTCGACGAACTGGTCAGCCTGGCGCGCAGCTTCGTGCTCTCCGCCGAGGACGAGGCCGCGGGCATCGGCGAGTTGCCGGCCTTCCTCTCGCACGCCGCGCTCGAAGCCGGCGAGGGCCAGGGCGAGGCCTGGCAGGATTGCGTGCAACTGATGACCCTGCACGCGGCCAAGGGCCTCGAGTTCCCGATGGTCTTCCTGGTCGGCCTCGAGGACGGCATGTTCCCCAGCCAGCGCGCGGTCAACGAGGGCGACCCGGGCAAGCTCGAGGAAGAGCGGCGCCTGTGCTACGTCGGCATCACCCGCGCGCGCCGGCAACTGACCCTGAGCTACGCCGAAAAGCGTTACCTGCGCGGCAGCGAGACCTTCGGCCGGCCCTCGCGCTTCCTCACCGAGATCCCGCCCGAACTGCTCGAGGACGTGCGGCCGCGCGCACAGGTTTCCGCACCCACCCTGCCGCAGATGCGCCAGCGCATGGTCTCGGATTGGGAAGACCAGCCGGCGATCGGCCTCGGCACCACGGTGTCGCACGCGAAGTTCGGCGAGGGCGTGGTGATCGGCTTCGAGGGCAGCGGCGCCCATGCCCGGGTCCATGTGCGCTTCGAGGACGGCAGCAGCAAATGGCTGGTCCTGGCCTACGCCAACCTGGTCGTGCTGGGGTAGGCCGGCCGTAGCCCGGGCTGGCCGCGCAGCGGACTGCCCGGGGTCCTCGCGGCGAGCCGTCCTGCAGCAAGCAGTCCCCGCGCAGGCGCTGCGCGCCAGCGCGGGCTACCCGCTCAACGCAGCAGCGCGCGCAGCGCTTCCTTGAGGCCTTCGGCGCGGAAAGGCTTGCGCAGGAAGGCGGTGCGTTCGTCGGGGCGGACGATGTCGTGGGTCAGTTCCTTCGAGTAGCCGCTGACGAAGAGCACCGGCAGTTCGGCTGCCAGCACCCGCAGTTCAGCTGCCACGGTGATGCCGTCCTTGTCCGGCATGGTCAGGTCGACCACGGCGGCGTCGAACGCAGCGGGATTGCTGCCCAGCAGGGCCAGGGCCTCGTCGCCCGACAGGTGCGCGCTGGCCTTGAAGCCGCACTGCTCGAGCATGACTTCGGTGATCGCCAGCACGTCCTCGTCATCGTCGATGACCAGGATGCGCGGCTCCTTGCCCTCGGCGGGCAGCTCGATCACCGGCAGCGGCGCGACGACATCGCTCGTGGCAGCAGTCGCGCCGACCAGCGGCAGGTAGATGCGAAACTCCGTCCCGAGTCCGCCCTGGCTGCGCAGGCGGATCGAACCGCCGTGCGCACGCACGATGCCCTGGACCACCGAGAGGCCGAGGCCACGACCCGTGGTCTTGGTGGTGTAGAAGGGCTCGAACACGCGGGCGATGCGGTCGCCCGGAATGCCCGGACCATCGTCGCGCACGGCCAGCTCGACATAGGCTCCGGCTGCGGCCAGGGGCCAGAGCAACTCCCCGGAGCGCACGGCCGATGCCGGGACGGTTCTCGCCGTGACCCGCACATGGCCGCCACGCTCGCCCATCGCGTCGACGGCGTTCTGCACCAGGTTCAGCACCACCTGCTCGAGCTGGTTCTCGTCGCCACTGACCGGCAAGGGCCGCGATTCGATCTCCAGGGCAAAGCGCGTGTGCAAGCCCGCCGAGGCGCGCAGCAGCGGCTCGCTGGCATCGAGCAGGCGGGCAAAATCGAAATCCTCGACGCGCTCGGCGCCCTTGCCGGCATAGGCCAGCATGCGCTGGGTCAGGCCCTCCATGCGCCCGAGCACGCTCTCGACAGTGGCCAGGTGACCGGCCAGGGCGGTGGTCGGTCGGGCCTGCTGCTGGGCCAGGCTCAACTGGCCGATGGCCGCCATCAGCATGTTGTTGAGGTCGTGGGCGATGCCGCTGGCCATCAGGCCCAGGCTCTCGGCTTTCTGGGCGTGATAGACCTGCCGCTGCAGTTCCTCGCGTTCGGCTGCGCGCGCGAGGTCGCCACTGATGTCGGTGGCGACGAACAGGAACTCGCGGCGCGCGCTGTGCGGTGACTCGGTGGTACTGGCATCGACACGAAAATGCGAGGCGCCACCGTCGGCGCGCTTGAGGCGCCAGTTGAAGCTGGCGGCACCCTCGGCCAACAGTTCGCGGACCTGCTGCCGCCGTTGCTCGGCGTCCTCGTCGAAGCAGTAATCACGCATGAGGCTGCCGATGACCTGCCCGGGCGCGTATCCGGCGGCCTCACAGAAGGCCTGGTTGACCAGGGTGATGCGGCCCTGGTCATCGACCAGCAGGATGCTGGCACGTGCGGTCTCCACCAGGGTCTCGAAACGCCTGAGCGTGGCCCGGGCCTCGCGTTCGGCGTGATACAGGCGCGAGACATCGCGGGCGGCCAGGACCGCTCCCTCGATGCGCCCTTCCTCGTCGCGCAAGGGTGTGGCGACGACATCGAAGACCGGGCGCTGCGGATGGCTCTCGGCGACGAAGGGGAAGCGCGCCGATTCACCGTGGTTCATCACCGCGAGGAAATGCGCCCGCATTTCCTCTTCATGCCGCTGCACATAAGGCAGTTGGTCGATGTGGGCCGGCGGTGCACCCATCGACTGCCGGAAAAAGCCCTCGGCCACCGAGTTGACGTAGGGAATCCCGCCATCGCGCGAGACCTTGAGGATGCAATCCGGGACCGCTTCGAGGAAGGCGGCGCGTTCGGCCAGAAGGGCCCGCGCCTCGTGCTCGCCGGTCACGTCCAGGGTCACCGCGGCAACGGCGACGATGCGTCCGCCCGGATCCCGCTCGAGCCGGCTCGACGTGCGCAGCCAGCGCGTGCGTCCGTCACGACCCACGACCCGGTACTCGACCGGCGGCATCTGGCTGCTGCCGATGGCATCGAGACGGCGCTGGAGCCGCGCGCGATCATCCGGGTGCACATGGACCAGCCACGCCTCCGGACCCTCGCCGCGCGGCTCGTCGTCGGCCAGGCCGGCCAGCACCCGGAAGCCGCTGGAACAATGGAAAGGCGAGCCCAGTCGCCATTCGAAGAATTCCACCCCGGACAGGCGCAGCAGGCCGAACAGGCCGCTGCTGTCGGCGGGCCATTCCGGCTGGCCGCTGGCCACGGCCCGGTCTGCCCCGCGCAGGCGCGCCAGCTCGGCATGCGCTGCGGCGAGTGCCGCGTGCAGCTCGTCGAGTTCCGCCTGGCGGGAATCGTGGCCTTCAGTCATGGTCGAGCGGACGCAACCAGTAGACCATCGGCTTGGCGCTGGCCGTTTCCTCTCCCAGCTCGCGCCACTCGAAGCGGGTGCGCAGGTCGGGCCTGCGCCGATAACCACGCGCCGACCAGAAGGCATCGAGCGGGCGATGCCCGGCGGGTCGCCGCAGATCGTCGGCATCGCGCTCGACGGCGCAGAAGGTCGTGTAGCGGAAACCACCGAGCGCGCGTGCATGCGCCTCGCGCTCGTCGAAGAAGCGATGGCCGAGGCCATGGCCGCGCCAGGCCGGGTCGAGCACGGACTCGCCGAAGTAAAAGACCTCGCGCGGGTCGAAACCGGCCTCCAGGAAAGGCGTGCGGAAGCTCTCGTGCTCGTCGACCAAGGGCATGCCGGTGGAGCAACCGACCACGCGATCACCGGCGATCGCCAGCACGAACACGCTGCCGGCCGAACGCCCGTATGCGGCGAGATAGTCGGCCTCGTAGGCGAGGTCGCCGTCGTAAAGGTAAGGCCATTCGCGGAAGACGCGGATGCGCAGTTCGGCCAATGCAGCCAACCAGGGGTGAATATCCGCGCCGGCCACCCGCTCGACGCGCAGCGCCGGTGCCGCGAGGCGCCGCTGTGCGCGCCTGCGCGCCCGCAGCAAGGTGGCCGGGAAGTCGCCGAAGAGTCCGTCGATGCCGGCAACGATCGCCTGTTCGGCCTCGCTGACCGGATCGAGCCCGGCCACCGGCAGATCGTCGCGATAGGTCCACGCGTGCACGCACTTGCCGGCGGCGTGGGCGGCCGCGACGAAAGCACGCCCAGCATCGCCGGCCAGTGCCGGCTTGGCGATACCGAAGCCATCGATGCCGGGCGTCGCCGGGTCGGGCAAGCCGGTGGACAGCCAAACCACCCTCAGGCCCAAGCGCTGGCGCACCGCCGCCAGCGTGGGCAGGTCGAAGCACTGCACCCAGACCGGCGATTCCGGACCGGCGAGACCGCGCGCCTCGATATCCGCCGCCAGCGCCGCCACCACGTCGATCCCGAGCGCCGCGTAATGCGCCGGATGCTTGAGCTCGGGGTAGATCAGGATGGCGCGCTCGCGGCGACGGCGTTCCATCAGCAGAAGATCGAGCGCCTCGGCGAAAGTGGGGATCGCGAAGGCCCCATCGCGATCGTGCGGCCGCCCTGGCCAGGGCTGGATGGCGCGCAGCTCGCGCAACTCGTCGGCCGTGTAGTCCTCGATCCACCAATCGCTCGCGCCTTCGAAACCCGTAACCCGGCGCGCGGCGTGGGCCGGACGCATTGCGACATCGGTGGAGCGAGCCAGGCCGGGGTCGTGGCGACAGTGCAGCACGCCATCGCGGCTCGGCACCAGGTCGGGCTCGATGACATCGGCGCCCTGCTCGATCGCCAGCGCGTAGGCGGCGAGCGTGTGCTCGGGCAACACCCCGCTGGCGCCGCGATGGGCGATGACCCATGGAATCTCGAGGGGACGCATGTCAGGGACAGGTACGCGCGCGGCCACACAGGGCCACAGTTTATCCACTCATCGCCGCGCGCAGGGCATCCCACCACTCGCTGGCCTCGGCGCCGAGGAACACCAGCGCGTACCAGGCGAGCAGGAAATAGGCAGTCGACGCCACCAGGAAGAAGATCGACAGCGCCACCATCAGGCCGTCGCGCTCGAGGATGGCCACCGCGGCGAACAGCATGCCGAGCGCCGGCAGCGTGTTGTTGAAGGGCAGGAAGGGCGCCGGCACGGCCAGCAGCACGCCACCACAGGCGATCAGCACACCGGCCAGGCGCTCGCCGGCCCGGTTGTCGACCAGGAACAGCAGGCGCTCGCGGGTGATCTTCGCCAGCAGCTTGACCAGCCAGCGACACACGCCGAGCAGGCGCTCCCAGGCCTTGGTCGAAGGCTTGATCTCGTAAACCTTTGCCGGCAGCCACAGCTTCTGCCGGCCCTTCCAGAGCTGCCAGCCCAGCGAGGCCAGCACGAGGCCACCGACGCTCGACAAGGGGCCCAGCGTCAGCGGTTGCAGGAAGGGCAGGCAGAGCAGCACGGTCGAGAGCGCCAGGGCCGAGGACTTCAGGCTGTCCAGCACCCCACCCAGGCTGAGCGGCGCGTGCTCGGCACGATCGACGCAATCCTCGAGCACGCGGATCTGGGTCGGGGGGTGTTCCTTCCGGGGGCTCGGGTGTGGGGCGGGGCTGGGCGCGGATCATAGCGGCCCGATGGGCTGGCGCAGATGACAGGGAGGGACTCGGGACTCGGGACTCGGGACTCGGGACTCGGGACTCGGGAATCAAGATTCAGGAAGAGCATTGGTCCGCAAAGGACGCAAAGGACGCAAAGGAAAGCGGAATCCGGGGAGGGACGGTGGGTGCCCGTGCCAAAGGCTCCCGATTCTCGTCATCCCGGCGCAGGCC
>JANJUH010000351.1 GCA_024710675.1 Lysobacterales bacterium | reverse complement strand
GTTCGAGTGGGCCAGCCTGCCGCTGGCCTGGCGCTGGCTGAAGCGCGCGCCCCGTGGCGACGGTCATCCGGTGCTGGTGCTGCCCGGACTGGTGGCCGGCGACGGCAGCACCTGGCCCTTGCGCCGCTTCCTCGACGAATTGGGCTACGTCACCTACCCCTGGGAGCTCGGCACCAACTTTGGCCCCCGTGGCGAGACCATTCCGAAGTTGCTGCGCCGCGTACGCGACCTCGAGCGCCGCCACGCCCGCCGCATCAGCCTGATCGGCTGGTCCCTGGGCGGCGCGATGGCTCGCGGCATCGCCGCCCGCTTGCCCGAACGCACGCGCAGCGTCATCACCTTGGGCTCGCCGGTGCAGCCGCACGGCCACGCCACCAATGCCTGGAAAGTCTTCGAGGCCGTCAGCGGCTGGAAGATCGACGATCCCGAATTGATCCGCCTCGCCCGCAAACACCCGCCAGTCCCGACCACCTCGATCTTCAGCAAGGGCGACGGCATCGTCTCCTGGAAGGTCAGCCTGGCCCCGGAAACCCCGATCAGCGAGAACATCGAGGTCGCCGCCAGTCATCTGGGCATGGGCGCCAATCCGGCCGTGCTCTGGGCCATCGCCGATCGCCTCGCCCAACCCGAGGGCGCCTGGAAGCCATTCGATCGTGAGGGCCTGGTGCGCGGACTGGTCTATCGCAAGCCGCACCATTTCCGGCTGGCGCAGTGGTTGTGACCTGAACGGCGCTCTCCGCAGGCAGCACTTGGCGCCACTGAACCGTCCGATGTCATCGGGCAGCCTCCTGCGTCAGCGCCTTCCCCTGCTTTTGCTCGCTGTCGCCGGCGTCGCCCACGGCGAGAGCAGATCCTGGGAAGCCGACGATTTCCGCTTGCGCGAGTGGGGCGTGGCCGAGGGCTTGCCGGGCAATCATGTCTCGGCACTGGCTCAGGACGCGGATGGTTTCCTGTGGCTGGCGACATTGACCGGCGCCGTCCGCTTCGACGGCCACAGCTTCCAGACCTTCGATGCCTCAGGTGGGGAGCTGCCGAGCAGCCGCTTCACCGCGCTGGACATCGGACCGAGCGGTCGCCTTTGGCTGGGCACCGAGCAGGGCCACCTGCTCGTCCGCGAGGCAGGAAGTTTCCGGGTCGTCGTGGACCCGTACTATCCCGGCTACGAGGTTGGCGAAATTGCCGAAGCGGGCGACGGAAGCGTCTGGTTCACCCAAGGATTGACTCCCCTAGAGCTGGACCGCCCCACACTCTTCCAATGGTCCGATGGCGCGGCGCGCTTGCGAAACGATGTGGAGGGGCACTTCCAGCGCTATCGGAGGGAACGGATCTACACAGCGCAGGACGAACCCGCGGGCACGCTGACCCTCGAGAACCGCTTCCCGGAGATCGTGCTGGTCCGTGATGACGGGCAAGCGGTGTGGGCCAGGAGCTTCGGCGGCAGCAGCGTGCGACTGGCTGACGGCACCGCGGATCCGGTCGGCCCGGGAGCCACACCCGTCCTGATGTTCGCGAGTGCGGATTTGCATGCCCGGAGTGGGCCGGAAGGCGTCGACATCCTGGCCCACCCGAGCGGTGAGCGATTGGCCACCCTGCCGGATGACCCGCAACGCCTCCGTGGCGTCTGGTTGCGCGATCGCCGTGGCTTGCTGTGGGTGAGCGTGCGGGAGGGCCTGGAGGCCTGGTCACCCGGCGCGACCGAAGCACTGTTCAGAGTGCCCCTGGACACGTTGGTCCACGAAATGATCGAAGACCGGGAGGGTACGCTCTGGCTGGCCACGCGCACGCGCGGTCTGCTCCAGCTTGCACCGAACCCCGTCCGTCATTTCGGACCCGCTGAAGGATTGCCGCGGCCCGCGGGACTCTGGAAGCTCCCTGACGGCAGGTCCGTGATGTCCACACAGCTCGACGAACGCAAGTTGCGCGACGGGCACTACGTGCTGCTGGCCTTGCGTGACGACGGGCAAGTTCCGCGGGAGGAAGTCCTGTCATCGTGGACACTGGACGGGGGTGAGCGACCGGAATGGAGCATGGATGGCTCCTTCGGTGTGCTCTGGCGCGCACCCGACGGCCGCGTCCATCGGGTACACCAGCACACGTCGATGATCTACCGCGATCCCTTTCGGGCCGATCGGGTCTGTGGCTTCGGCAAGACCGTCTTCTGCCTGCGCATCGCAGGGACAGGACCTCCAGAGCGAATCGCCGAATGGCCCATGCTGGCGCAAACTCCGCTGCTGTTCGACGCCGAGGGCGGGCTGTGGCTGGGGACTGCCGCCGGACTCCATCACCTGATCGGCGACCGCCAGATCAGCTACTCGCGTGATGACGGCCTGCCCGTGGCGGATGTCCGCGCCCTGCTCCGCGGGCCCGGAAACACGCTCTGGATCGCCACCTACGGCGGTGGCCTGGTGCACTTCGACGGCCAGCGCTTCAAGGCGATCGACCAGCGCGCAGGACTGCTCGACAACGCCCTGTCCGGCATCCTCGCCGATGACCACGGTGCGCTGTGGCTGGCTGGCAATCGCGGCATTCAGCGTGTGCTCCTCACCGACCTCGAGGATTTCCTCGCCGGCCGCGTGACCCGGATTCCCGCCGTGCTCTACGGGCGCGAGCATGGCATCGACAATCCCGAGACGACCGGCGCCTTCTCCGCCCTTGCCCTGGGGCCACATCTGTATTTCTCCACTTTCGGTGGCCTCGTGCGTATCGACCCCGGGCGCGTGGCCGAGCGTGAACGCACGCCGCCGACGGTTCATCTGCTCGATGAGAAAGCGGAAGCGCTGGCAAACATCAAGTACGGTTGGGTCCTCGGCGAAGGTCGACGCGATCTGACGCTCCGCTACACGGCAATCCATATGGGTGCGAGCGAGACCTTGCGCTTCCGTCATCGATTGCTCGGCCTCGATGAAGCCTGGGTCGATGGCGACGACAAACGCGAGGCCCACTTCAGCCGACTGCCGCCGGGCAACTACCAGTTCGAGCTACAGGCGCGTCACTCTGGCGGACCCTGGATGTCCGCGCCGCTGCCGGCGCCGATCGAAGTCGTGCCGCTGTGGTGGGAAACAGGTGCTGCGAAGGTGCTCGGCCTGTGCATGCTGGGCGCACTGATGGTGCTCGCCTGGCGCGCCGCCAACGCCCAGATCCGCCGTCGCGCAGAGGCCCTCGAGGTATTGGTTGGCGAGCGCACCGCCGCAGTGGCCGAACAGTCGCAGCGCCGGCAAGCCAGCGCCGACGGCCGCGCCCGCTTCATGTCCGGCATCAGCCACGAACTGCGCACGCCACTCAGCCTGATCCTGTCGCCGCTGAAAGACCTCGGCGAGGGCAGGCATGGCGATCTGCCGGACAGCATCCGCCAGGAACTGGCCAGGATCGAACGTAACGGCCGGCGCCTGCTGCGTCTGGTCGAGAGGCTGCTGGAGGTGGCCCGGGTCGAGTCCGGGGGACAGACACTGCACTGCGTGGAAGCCGATCTGGGCCAGGCCATCCGCTCCCTGGTCGAGCAATTGCAGCCCATGGCCGAGCAGCAGGGATCGACTCTCGAGGCCATTATTCCAGGCACGGCGGTACCGGTCTGGTTCGACCCCCTGCTGATGGAATCGGTGCTGATCAACCTGATGGTCAATGGCCTGCGCCACACCCCCGCAGGCAGCCGGGTGGAGGTTGAACTGCATCCGGGCAGGACCGGCGACGTCGTGCTGGAGGTCCGCGACAACGGGCCAGGCATTCCCGCAGATGCCGTGCCCCACCTTTTCGAGCGCTTCTATCGCGTACGCGGCGAGCACGCCTCCGGCGCCGAGGGCTTTGGCCTGGGCCTGCCTCTGGTTCGCGAAGTCATCGAGCGCCACGGCGGGCTGGTCGAGGTTCGGAGTTCCAGTGCGGGCACCTGCTTCACGCTGCGACTGAAACAGGGCCGGACGCACCTGTCCGATGCCGACATCGCCAGCGGCCCACCCGCCCCCCGGCGGCAAGCCTCCCTTCTGTCGCTCACGGACACCAGCGATCCAGTCCACGACGGGTCGACGCCGGCGCCAGAACAGGACGAAACGCTTCGACTCGTCCTGGTGGTCGATGACAACGCCGATCTGCGACGCCTCGTGCGCAGCTACTTGTCGCCGCGCTATCGCGTCGCGGAAGCCGATACCGGTGCCAGTGCACTGACTGTGGTGGCCGCCGAACTCCCGGACTTGATCGTCAGCGACGTGATGATGCCGGTGATGGACGGTCACGCCTTCTGCCAGGCTTTGCGCGCCAATCCCGATACCGATTTCATCCCGATCCTGCTGCTGACCGCCAAGGCAGGGCTCGAGCACCGGATCGAAGGGCTGCAAGGGGGTGCCGACGCCTACCTCACCAAGCCCTTCGACCGCCGCGAACTGGTCGTGACCATCGATGGTTTGATCGCCAATCGCCAGCGATTGCGCAGGCATTACCTTGCATCATCGTCGATTGAAGTAGATCACGACGTCGAAGAATCGGGCGCTGACCTTGCTGGACCGCCGTCACCGGCAGGCAAGCCTGCTTCGGACCTGGACGTCCGGGACCCAGCCCCGCCAGCGGCGCCAGAAAGCTGCCCGTACGGCCGCAAGCTGATGGCCGCCATCGAATCCCATCTCGCGGACGAATCCTTCGATGTCGAGGCCCTGGCAGTGGCCATGGCACAGGAACGCAGTACCCTCTACCGCGCCGTCAAGGCGCAATGGGGCGTCACACCGAGTGAGTTGCTCCGGGAGACGCGGCTGCAACGGGCGCGCCGGATGCTGCAGTCCCGTGAGGGCAGCGTCAGCGAGGTCGCCTATGCCGTCGGCTTCAAGACGGTCGCGCACTTCTCCACCAGCTACCGCCAGCGCTTCGGCCTACCCCCGTCACGGGAAGCTGCACGCCAGACACCGGAATCCGGGCCCAGATCCGCCTGACCGGCCCGATAGCACGCACTTTGCATCCGATTGGAAAGCAGGCGCAACCGCTGCGAAAGCGCCTTGCCATCGCTTCGCCTAGCGTCCAACCCACACCCCGGGAACGCAGTGTCGACTGATGCGGCGGGCGCAGTGCATGAGCACCCGCCCTGCCATGGATTCAGGCCGCACCGGGCTCGAACTTCCTAGACGCGGATGACAGGGTTTTTCGATGAAGACCATCCACACCCCACCTGCATGGATCCTCGCGCGACCGAAAGTAACTCTGCGGGTGGCCGCGTTTGTTCTCGTGGTGCTGATGGCGTCGGCTTCGGCGGCTTTCGCACAGACAGTAACGCCACCCGCGGGCGGGCCCTATGTGATGACGCGCCAGGTCGTCTCGGCCGGTGGCGAGCGCTCATCAGGCGGCAACTACGTGCTGAATGCCACGGTCGGGCAGGCCACGGCTGACCCGGAGGCTGCCAGCGGCGGCGCCTACCGTCTAAGGGGCGGCTTCCATATCGCCACCCTGCCCCTGGCGGAGGAACTTTTCGCCAATGGTTTCGAAGACTGAGCGCGCAGGAGCTAAAGAGATGATTGGCACATCCGTGGGCAGGATCTCGTCGGCGCTGCTCGGCTTGGCACTCTGCGTCCAGGCGCAGGCCATCGGCACCCAGTTCAGCTACCAGGGCGCATTGCACGACGGCGGGCAGCCGGCAAACGGCAGCTATGACCTGCAGTTCGAACTGCAGACGCAGACGGGAATCCTGGTGGCGGGACCTCTGCAGGTCGAGGACGTCGCGGTGAGCGCGGGCGTCTTTACGGTGCATCTCGACTTTGGTGCCGTCATCAGCAACGGCAACTACCAGTTGCAGGTCGGGGTGCGGCCGGGAACCTCGACGGCTGCCTACACGCTGCTGCTCCCAGCCAGCGCCATCGAGCCCTCACCACAGGCGCAAGTGGCCGCCATCGCGGCCCAGGCCGCTTCGGTTTCGGCCGACAGCATCACCACGGCCAGTGTTGCAGATGGCACCCTGTCTTCTGCCGACATCGACCCGGCGCAACTGCAGCGACGGATTGGAGTTCCCTGCGGCGTCGATCAGGTGATTGCCGGCGTCGGCATCGACGGGACGGTCAGTTGCATCAACAGCACAAGCGGTGCCCCGGGTGCTGCGGGGCCACAGGGCGAGACCGGACCCGCGGGCCCTCAGGGTCCAGCCGGACCTGCCGGCCCGCTCGGCCCGGCAGGCCCGGACGGCCCGGTCGGGCCAGCCGGCAACGCCGGAGCCCCAGGTCCACAGGGTAATGTCGGCCCCATGGGCCCTATCGGGCCTGCCGGTCCGGTGGGTGCCACGGGTTCAGCCGGGCCCATCGGCCCACCGGGACCCCAGGGCGCCACGGGAACGGATGGTCCCGCGGGGCCCCAAGGGCCAGCCGGACCCGATGGTGCGCAGGGACCGGTCGGCCCTGTGGGTCCCATCGGTTTCACAGGCCCCACCGGGGCCACTGGCCCGGCAGGACCGGTTGGTCTGAGGGGATTCGACGGCCCTCCAGGCCCGACGGGCGCGACTGGAGCGACCGGCCCGACCGGACCCACCGGCCCCACGGGTCCCACGGGTCCCACGGGTTTTGCTGGGCCCTATGGACCGGATTTCGGTGGTGCAAAGGCCTACGACCGTGATTTCGGAGATACACGCAATTTCGCCGTCACCGGCGGACGCCTGGCCTGGCTCAATTCCGGCAACTACGATGCGAGCAGCGATGTGGAGTTCATAGAGGGCTCGGATTTCAGTTATTTCAGGGTCCTTACCAGCGCACTTTACGAACTGAGCTACTCGGTCAGCTACAGGGCGAACTCATCCCCGGACATCGGAAGACTGGACACCTATCTGACCGTGAGCGAAAGCTGCGTCCTTTCCGAACTCGAGAACAATAGCTTTGGCCTTGCGCCATCCAGCATCAGCATGGTGATCGACGAGCAGGATTGGTACTCGGTCCGCCAGAGCGGAATCATCGGAATGGATCCTGGCTTTTGCGTTGCCCTGAAGGCTGAAGAGATCGGCGCAGTGTCTGGCAACGAAGCGGAAATGGTGTGGGTATACGTCACCATCAGGCGCATCAATTGACTGCTCTTCCTAAAAAGGCCGGAAATAACGATACGGGCCGGAGCCAAACCATGAACCGTCTTCTCACATCCCTTGTTTTCATGCTGGGCTGGGCCCTCAGCCCCCTGGCCTTGGCCGCGAGCAGCCAGTTCACGTTCCAGGGCAGCCTGACAGACGCCGCTCACCCCGCCAGCGGCAGTTATGACTTTCGCGTCGAACTACAAACCCGCGCTGGAGCAATCGTTGCGGGGCCACTCCAGATCGACGATGTGGTGGTGGCGGATGGTGTGTTCGCCATAGCGTTGGATTTCGGCCCCGTCATTGCCAGTGGCGACTACCAATTGCAAGTCGATGTCCGCCCCGGCACCTCGACAGGCGCCTACACGCTGTTGTCGCCGCCAACCCCGATTGACCCGGTGCCGCAGGCGAACGTCGTTGCCATGGCGATCGAGGCCGTCAGCGTCTCGACCGGCAGCATCGACTCGGCCAGCGTGGTCGATGGCAGCCTCGGCGCCGTCGATTTCGACTCGTCCGAGATCCAGCGGCGGGTCGGCTCCGGATGCGGTCCGGGCCAGGCCATTGCAGGCATTGCGGCCGATGGAACCGTGAACTGCGTGTTCGGCCCGACCGGGCCGATCGGACCGAGCGGTCCGGAAGGGCTTGCCGGACCTGAGGGAATGACCGGACCTGCTGGACCCGCGGGAGCGAGCGGCCCTGCCGGCCCGCAGGGTCCCGTCGGACCTCAGGGCGCCACCGGACTCGCAGGGACACAAGGTCCCGAAGGTCCGGCGGGTCCACAAGGGCCGGTGGGTGCAAACGGCGAGACAGGTCCCGTCGGAGCGGCCGGCCCAGTGGGCTCAACCGGAGAAACGGGCATGCAAGGCCCAGACGGGCCTGTCGGCCCGGCCGGTTCACAGGGCTCCACCGGCCCAGTGGGGCCCGTGGGGCCAACCGGAGCCGCAGGACCCATGGGCGCCACCGGACCGGTCGGACCCGTGGGACCGGTGGGCCTCCGTGGCCTGCAGGGCTCTCCCGGCGCGACTGGGGCGACCGGGCAAACTGGAGCGCGCGGACCGACCGGGGCAAGCGGACCTCGCGGCCCGACAGGGCCCTACCGGGGTGCAGCAGAAGCTACGGTGGAAAACTTCAGCACGCCGCAGGATTTCATTTTTCCAACCTTGGCCCGGCTCAATGGCTACCGCCATGACAGTGCCGACGATATCGAAATCCTGGATACCGGAAGCTTCACCTATTTCCGCATCGCCGGGTCGGGCACCTATCAAGTCAGCTACAGCGTTACCTATCGCATGGATGCCGCGCCTGATGTTCTTGCACACACGACCTGGCTGGCTTACGACCCCAATTGCAATCTGTCGAATCTGCCGTCAATCAATTCCGGTTTTGCATTTGCCGAGACCAGCGCCATCGTCAACTTGCAGGAGTACTACGTGGTGAGCTCCAGCGAGATCGTCGAATTGGAATGGGGGGATTGCCTGGCCCTGAAGGGCGATGACAACAGCGGCTCGCAACCCGGCGACAAGGCCGAAATGGTTCGCGGCTCCGTGATCATCAGGCGTCTGCGCTGAATGCCCGGATCTCGAATTCGAGACCCTGTGAAAGGCCGGCACGGCACATCGTGAAGAACTCGATGACGAACAGGTGATGCCATCGCGCGCAAGGCCATCCCCGATGTCTCGGCAAAATCACCAAAGAGATTGGCTCCGAACCCGATCCGCCCTTGCGGGAGCATTGTCATGAACTTCATTTTCTCGACCAAGCGCCTATTGAGCCTCTCGCTGGCCCTGGCCCTTGCCGATCACGCTCTCGCCCTGACGAGCCAGTTTCGTTACCAGGGCTTTCTCGAAGAGGGCGGCCTGCCGGCCAACGGCAGCTATGACTTGCAGTTTCTGTTGCAGACGCGCACCGGGACACCGCTCGCCGGACCCCTGCAAATCGACGATGTTCCGGTCGTCGACGGGGTTTTCACAGTTCAACTCGATTTTGGAGCCGCGATAGGTAGCGCCGACTATCAGGTGCAGATCGGTGTCAGGCCCGGCACATCAACCGCCGCCTACACGCTCCTGCTGCCACCGTCCTTGATCAGTCCCGCACCGCAGGCGCAAGTGGCTGGCATGGCCGCCGAGGCCGCTAGTGTTTCCCCTGACAGCATCGCCAGTGCCAGCGTGGCCGACGGCAGCGTGGGCCTTGCCGATGTGGACCCCAATCAGGTCCAGCGACGTGTCGACGCGGGTTGCGCCGCTGGCCAGGGCATTTCGAACATCGCGGTCGACGGCAGCGTCACTTGCGTCACCCCGGTTGGATCGACCGGCCCGGCCGGCCCGCAAGGTCCCGTTGGGGCGCAGGGTCCACTGGGCCCACAGGGTCCCGCCGGCCCCGCAGGGACTCCCGGGCCGGTCGGCCCGACAGGTCTCCAGGGTGCGGCGGGTGCCACTGGCGCGCAAGGACCTGAGGGGCCCGCCGGCCCGATGGGGCTCGCAGGGCCGGCGGGCGCTCAGGGCGAGACCGGGGCAAGCGGCCCTGCCGGTCCGGCGGGGGCCGCCGGCCAACCCGGACCAGCCGGTCAACCGGGCCCGGCAGGGCCCGCTGGAGCCGACGGCAACGTCGGACCAGTGGGGCCTCGGGGCCCAACGGGCGCGCAGGGTCCAACCGGGCCGGCTGGCTTTCCGGGCCCGCGAGGGCCCACAGGGCCGGTCGGCTTTCAGGGCGTCACGGGCGCAACCGGCGCAACCGGCGCAACCGGCCCGGTGGGCCCGACAGGCCCTCGCGGCCTTGTCGGCCCGCAACCCAATCCTCTTGGCATGGCCTGGGCCATAGACCAGGACTTCGGCGATACGCGCAATTTCGCAGTGACCGATGGTCGACTGGCTTTGCTCAATTCAGCGACCTTCGACTACAGCAACGACCTGCGCATCGTGCAGGGTGCGGACTTTACCTACTTCGAGGTCCAGACCACCGGGGATTACCACTTGAGCTACACGGTCACATGGCGGGCCACCAACGCTGAGCCCGACATCCGCCAGCTGTCGACCTTCCTGACCAGCAGCAGCACCTGCAACCTGGCGAACATGGCGAGCAACACCAATACGCTCAACTTTGCCCACGCCGACCTGAGCCTGATCATCGACGAGCAGAAGTTCTACCCGATCTATGGAGCCAGTGTCAGGCGACTCACCGCCGGGACCTGCGTGGCACTGAAGGCGTGGGAGGTCACACCAGCGTCGGGCAACGAGGCCGAGATGGTGCGATCCCAGCTCATCATCGAGCGCGTCAAGTAATCGCCGGCGACCGCGGTAGCGCAGGGCACGAACGTGAAGCTGGTCAAAACACCAAGCACCCTGATCGCATGCCGGTTGCAGCAAGCCCGGGGCCGAACCCGGGTGACAGGCCGATCGGCCGCGCCTTCCCAGCGAATGCCACGACATTCGCAACGGATCCGCAATCCAGCGCAACCCGGACGAAAGCGCACCGGAACGAACCCGCTCAGTATCGGGCTCAGCCTGGCAATGGGATCGCAAGCGAGCAAAGCCGCCGGATCCGGGTTCGCCGCCCGTCGCCCCTGGACGCGGCGATAAGGAAAATCCGACCAGGGCAGAACTCGCCATTCCCCGCCGCCGCGACCGCGACGATGTTCGGGGCCGCTGCGTTGCCAGCACCAGCCGGACCGGGCTTCGTGACGAACGGGGTCCGGGCAAGGATCCATTCCCGAGGGATTCGGGCTTGGATGTGTACGCCCAACTGAACCGACCATGGGGAAACGTCATGAATCTGCTCAAGCCATCCACGACCCTGCTCGCTACCGTAATGCTGCTCGCTGCCTCGCTGTCCCTGCCAGCCCAGAACGCCGACGAAATCATCGCGCTGACCAAAGCGCAGTGGGCTGCAGAGAACCAGAGCAAGCCGGCTTCCGAGGCCTGGACCTCGATTGCCGATGACTACACCGAGTTCAATCCGATGGCGCCGACGCTGGTCGAAGGCAAGGCCCTGGCGGCCCGTTTCTACACCGCCAGCCTGCAGTCGACCGACACCAGCCCGGTCTCGGAAATGCTCAACCCGAACGTGCAGTTCTATGGCGACACGGCCATCCTGACCTACAACTACGCCGGCATGACCCGCAGCGCGGACGGCAAGATGACGCCGAACCTCGCCAAGTCCACCCGCGTCTACGTCAAGCAGAACGGCCGCTGGATGTTGGTGCACGCGAACTTCGCGCCGGTCATCGTGCCCGGGAACTGAAACCTCCGAGTCAGGACTGCGACCCTGCAGGAGTAGGCACAGGCCGGCTGAAGGCGCCGGCCTGTGGTTTGCGCATCGATGTTGCGGATCAGAATCTCTGGTTTCCGTGTGACACCGTTTGGCGGCGCGGCTTGGGCTTTCAGTGCTGCGGCGGCGTGCAGCCCGCCCTGCCCGCGCCGATGCCTTCGAGGGATGCCTCTGCACCCTTGCCTTGCAGTGTGACCGTCCCGTCGCTGTACTTCGCACCGGAGGCTGCCTCGACCCGCGGCAGGCGCATCACGCGGCCGTCGGCCATCAGGCGCACATGACCTTCGCCATAGGCCGCCCAGAACGGGGCGCCGCTCGTGCACTCGTAGTAGGCCAGGCGGGCACTGTCGCTGCGGCCGAAATGCATCACGCCACGATCGTCGAGCAAGTCGACCAGCATCCACTCGGGACCGGCGCCGAAGGAGCGCGCGGCCGCCAGGTCATCGAGGAAAGTGCGGTCCTGGCTCTCCGCCGGACAGCCCATCTTGGTGAGCCCGATCGGGCCGATGCGGACCTCGTATCGATTCGCCATTTCGTACTGGCCACCGCCCCGGTTGCAATCGGCCTGCACGGCGATGCGGCCGTCCGCCATCGGCTCGATGCGATAGCGCGCCGGATCGCGGGCAATCACGGTGGCTTCGGCGCCGATCGTCCCGACCCAGTACCAGGCGCCGAGGTGCGTGGGCGGTGTTGGCGCGGGAGTCGGCGCGACCGGGGCCGGCGCTGGCGCTTCGATCTGCGTCGGCTCCTCGCGCATCGCGCACGCCGAGAGGCACAGGCTGGCCGCCATCAGGGTCATGGCTGATCTCATCATCACGCACTCCGTAACGGGCATGCGGGCAGTCTAACCGCCACACGCCACGCGCACCCCGGGCGGCCTATGCTTGAGGGCTATCTTCGCAGGGTGAGTCATCCATGTCCCAACTCGACCGCGCCGCCATCGATGGCCTGCTGGCCACGATCATCGATCCCCATCACGGCGAAGACCTCGTCACGGCCGGCTGCGTCCGCGGCGTCGGCATCGATGGCCCGCGCGTGGCCGTCGAGATCGTCCTTGGCTATCCGGCGGCGAGCTACGTCGACACACTCGCGGGCGAAGTGAAATCCACACTCGAGGCCGATCCACGCATCGAGCGCGCCACGGTCGACGTGCGCTGGCAGGTGACCGCCCACAAGGTGCAGCAAGGCCTGACGCCGCTGCCGGAGGTGAAGAACATCCTTGCGGTGGCCAGCGGCAAGGGCGGTGTCGGCAAGAGCACCACGGCGGTCAACGTCGCTCTGGCGCTGGCCGCGGAAGGCGCCCGCGTGGGCATGCTCGATGCCGACATCTACGGACCCAGCCAGCCGCGCATGCTGGGCCTTTCGGGCAAGCCGGAAGTCCGTGACGGCAAGGCCATCGTGCCCAAGGTGGGCCACGGCATCCAGTGCATGTCGATCGGCTTCATGGTCGAGGAAGACACGCCGATGATCTGGCGCGGGCCGATGGTGACCCAGGCGCTGCAGCAACTGCTCAACGAGACCGACTGGCAGGGCCTTGATTACCTCGTGATCGACCTGCCGCCCGGCACCGGCGATATCCAGCTCACGCTCTGTCAGCGCGTGCCGCTCTCCGGCGCGCTGATCGTCACCACGCCGCAGGACATCGCGCTGCTGGACGCGCGCAAGGGCCTGAAGATGTTCGAGAAGGTGGCGGTGCCGGTGCTCGGCATCGTCGAGAACATGAGCACGCACGTCTGCTCGAATTGCGGCCACGAGGAGGCGATCTTCGGCAGCGGCGGCGGCGAGCGCATGGCCACCGACTACGGCGTCCCCCTGCTCGGCCAACTGCCGCTGGACATGCGCATCCGCGCCGAAACCGACAGCGGCCAGCCGACCGTCATCGCCGAACCCGACTCGCCGATCGCGCTGCGCTACCGTGAAATCGCGCGAAAGACAGCAGCCCGCCTCGCCCGGCAGGCGCGCAACAAGTCGATCGGCTTCCCGAACATCGTGATCCAGGCCACTTGAACCGAAGGACTGACACCGGCTGCGTCAATGGTTCGGAAGTCATGACGCCGGCCTCACCACGCTTCGCTATCGTTTGTAACACGCGCTCAAGCCGCTGCCGCCCGTACCCCTCCAGGAGTCTCCGATGAAGCCCTACGTCCTCGCGCTGGCCCTCGCCGCCGCAAGCCCCGCCCTCTGGGCCAAGTCCCCGGCCGATATCCCGCTCGAGGATTTCTGGAAGCAATCGGAGTTCGTCAACATCCAGGTTTCCCCTGACGGCAAGTACTTCGGCGCAATCGTGCCCGACCAGGAAACCCGCGCCCTCGTGATCTTCACCCGCAAGGACCGCAAGATCACCGGCGTGGCGCGCTTCACCGACAAGCGCCAGGTCGCCAGCTTCTCGTGGATTTCGCCGACGCGCGTCGCTTTCACGATCAGCGACCGCGCCGGTCGCCTGGTCGCCCCGCGCCAACGCGGCGAACTGTTGTTCATGAACGTCGACGGCAAGGATCGCACCGGTTACGGCGGCGGTTCGCGCGGCGCCGTGCTGACCAACACGCTGCGTGACGAGGATGATCACGTCATCGTCACCGACTACGTCCCGAGCCAGCGCGGCGAGGGTGGCGAGCAGATCCTTTATCGCGTCAATGCCAAGACCGGCAAGGCGCAGCGCAAGGCCTTCTCCCCAGTGCCCGCCTCCTCCTTCCTGACCACCCGCGAAGGCGAGGCCCGTGTGGCCGCCGGTGGCCGCGGATTCCAGCAGTCCGAGGTCTGGTACCGCGGCGAGAAGGACAAGGAGTGGCGCAAGATCCACACCGAGAAGGACACCGGCCGCACCATGTCGCCGCTGTTCATGGACGTCGACGGCGAGCACTTTTACGCGACGATGACCGAAAAGTCGGGTCCGGATGGCCTCTATCGCGTCGATCCGATGGGCAACAAGACGCTGGTCGCGCGTGACGAGGTGGTCAATCCGACCGGCTATGTGCGCGCCTTCGAGGATGGGCGCCTGCTCGGCGTGACCTATGACGTCACCCAGCCCAAGCGTGTTTACCTCGACACCGAGCATCCGGACGCCAAGATCCTGCGCAGCCTGGAGGCCAGTTTCCCCGGCCATACCGTCAACCTGGTCAATGCCACGCAGGATGGCAAGACCATCGTCTTCATCGTGAGCAGCGATCGCAACCCGGGCGAGTTCTACGTCTTCGACCGCGAATCCGGCAAGGCCACCTATCTGGCCAGCGTCCAGCAGTGGATCGACCCCGAACTGATGAGCGAGATGAAGGCCGTGCAGTACACGGCGCGCGACGGCACCACGATCCACGGCTGGCTCACCGTCCCGCGCGATTCCGACGGCAAGAACCTGCCGCTGATCGTCAACCCGCACGGCGGTCCTTTCGGACCGTACGACACCTGGGGATACAGCCCGGAGGTACAGCTCTTCGCCTCGCGCGGCTATGCCGTGCTGCAGCCGAATTTCCGCGGTTCGGGCGGCTTCGGCGAGTCCTTCATCGAGCTCGGCTGGCGCCAGTGGGGCGGCACCATGCAGGACGACCTGACCGACGCCACGAAATGGGCGATCGACCAGGGCATCGCCGATCCGGAGCGCGTCTGCATCGCCGGCGGCAGCTATGGCGCCTACGCCGCGCTGATGGGCGTGGTCAAGGAACCCGACATGTACCGGTGCGCGATGGGCTTCGTCGGCGTCTACGACATGACCATCATGAACAGCCGCGGCGATGTCAGCGAGAGCGACTCGGGCCAGGACTTCCTCGAGACCGTGCTCGGCAGCGACAACTCGGCGCTGGCGCTGGTGTCCCCGAACAAGCAGGCCAGCCGCATCAAGGCGGGCGTGTTCCTGGCCGCCGGCAAGGAAGATCGCCGCGCCCCGCCGGTCCACACCGAGCGCATGGCCGAGGCCATCGAACAGGCCGGCGGCAAGGTGGACGCCACGATCATCCAGGAAGGCGAAGGCCACGGCTTCTACAAGACCGAGAACAACGTCGCCCTGTACAGCAAGATGCTCGCCTTCTTCGATCGCTACATCGGCCCCGGCGCACGCAAGGGCGAGGCGGTCGCCAGCAGCGATTGATGCTTGACCCAAGGGCCATCGCCGATTGACCGGCGATGGCTCTGCTTGCGGGCAGCTTGTTTTCGCGCACGGAGGGCGCTCCTACGCGGGTGGGTCGCGATCCGCTCGCTTGGCGTAGGAGCGCGCTCTGCGCGCGAAACCTGTCCCCGACCTGGCTGATTACGCCCGCAGGTCGATTCCGTACGTCGGCCTTCATCCCTGATCCAGGTCAAGGTCCTGCCCGCGCGAATCGCCCACGCTGGCCCCGGCTCACCTCCGGGGGTATCCGCGATGAAGCGTTTGGCATCCGTCCTGCTGCTGCTGGCCACCCTCGTCCTGTCGATGCCGCGCCCCGCTGCGGCCGACACCCTGGACCAGGTGCTGGCGATCCTGCACAGCGCAGGTCTGGTCGACGGCGCCATCGTCGAAGGCAAACCGCTGATCCAGTGCCTGGTCGATGGCGGATCGATCACGCAGTGCGAGGCGAAGCTGCCGAAGCCCGCGGTCGGCTCGGCGCTGTCCGGCGCCGATCCCAAGGTTCGCCTGGTCGTCGACATCATCCGCGCCGCCAAGGGCGGGCGCTGGCTCGAGGTGCTGGAACTGACCGGTACCGACCTCTTGCTGCAGGTGGCCTGCCAGGCCGGGCTCCCGGTCAGCGGGCCGGTCCAGAACTTCGTGTGCGGCGGACTGTTCGCCAAGGTCGCCCAGCAGGCCAAACCCGTGGTGCGACGGGTCCTGGTTGCCGTCAGCTCCGGAAATCTCGACGACTGGCTGGCGGTCGCGGCGCTGGTGGGCCCGGAACTGGCCTGCCAACTCGTTCCCGGCGATGTACCCGGGCGCGACGCGATCTGCTCGACACTGGCCAAGGTCCTGGTCGAGGCCATCGATGCCGCAAAGGCGGCGGTGGAAGCGGTCTGGGGAACGATCAACAACATCGGCGACTGGATCACCGGCCAGAGCAAGCACATGCCGGTCGACACCTATTACGCCCTCAACTGGCAGCCCTGGTACCAGTACGCGGTCAAGGTGCGGCTCGGCGCCGGCGGTGACTGGAACGGGCTGATGGGCCACCTCTGGGATCCGTGTGTCGAGTACTTCGATTCGCACACGATGAGCGCCGACAATGCCCGCAAGACCTGCGACCGCTTGCGCAGTCGCTTCTCCACGGAGACCGAGACCTTCAAGCAGGTGCTGATGCTGGGCGGCAACGCCCACCTGCAAACGGTGGCCGAACCCTTCGCCGAAATCTTCGCCGTCACCGACATCGGCATGGAGAGCGCAATCCCGGCCCATCGGCGTCTGGTCGAGATGACCTGCGACACCGAGCTGCGCAAACGCCTACCCTTCCCCGAGCCCGATCCAGGCCGCTGCCCGCGGATCCTGGAGGCAAAGAGCCACTTCCCGGGCATGTTCGGGGAACTCTTCGACAAGCTGCACCAGCGCTGCGTCTCCGACCAGGCGCTGCAGGCCGCTGGACCCACGGCCTACGACCGCGTCTGCGGACTCGTCGGCGCACACTTCCAGACCAGCCTGGTCGAGTACGCCGGCAAGGTCGACGAGGGCCGCCGCCAACTCGTGATGAACGGCCACTGCCGCGCCCCCGGGGACTGGAAGCGGCGTGACGGCCTGGTGCTGAGCTGCACCGACTGGCGCGCCCACCAGCAATGCCTGAAGCTTGCGGCTGCCGCCCATCCTGCGAAGCGTTGCACCTTCGATCGCGCGGAGAGCGATGCACGGCTCGCGGGCCAGATCATTCTCGCGCTCGGTGGACGCACGCGCTGCGGTCGCCAGGGCGAAAAGATCGTCTGCACGCGGCCCTGGAAGCTGCCGCAGTGCCAGAGCTTGCTGGACACGGCGCGGCGCCAGTCCGAGTACGCGGATACGCCCCTGCAATGCAGCTACCACGAAACCCCGGAGTTCAGGGCCGCCAAGCTACGGGCAAAGGAAATCCTCGATGCGCTGAATGCACCATTGCCAGCCACCGGAGCAGGCCGCCTGCAGGTCCGCAAGCCGGTCACGCTGGCCGATGCCCTCGCCAACTGCCGGCTCGAGGAGGACCCGCTGGCCATCCGCTGCGCCGACGCCGGTCGCTACACCGAACTCGCGACGCGCCTCCCCGGCGCCCAACTGCCGATCTGCACGCCGGACCCGGAGCGCAATGGTTCGGATGTGCCGTGCTGGTCGGGCCCCGTCCAGCTCCCCGACCGGATTCGTCCGCCCAGCGGCTCCGACGAGCAGACACTGCCGCAGCCGATTGGCCGACCGTCACGGTTGGAGATCAGGGACCGGGTCCGCATCGCGGGCACCACCGGCACCTGGGAATCGACCGTGACGATCCCCTCGCGTGGCCTGATGCGCCTGCGCGGTGGGCTCTGCCGCGTACCCGTGCAGGTCGATGTGCACAACGCCGGCACCACCCGCGTTGCCGGCAAGACGCTCCAGTTGCGGATCGGCGATCACGAGACCAGCGCAGCGGTGCCCGAGCTGGCCAAAGGCGCATCGCAAACCTTGGACCTGAGCATCGTCGCCGCAGCCGGACAGCGCCGACTGGTCGCCACCCTGCTGCGGGAAGATGGCAGCGAAATGAGCGGCCGCGTGCTCAGCCTTCGGATCGAGGGTAGCTGCGACTGAAGCAATGGGGCGTATGCCGCTGTCGCGCAAGCGCGCCGGCGTCGGCGCCCCCGGACGCACGGTCGACTTCGACGCGTGGCCGTGGCTCCGACATAGGCGCTGGCGGTCCGGCGTGGCGATACCAAGCCGGTGATTCGACCGATTCGAGCGTCACGCCGCAGGACCGCAATGCCCGTAAAATCCAAGCCCTGCGCGATGAATGTCGCAAATTCCCCGTCGCAGGTTTCGCGCGCTCGAGCGGAGTGCGTCCCTCAGCAGCCCCGCCAGGAAACCCGTGCGATGAGTGAAGCCCCGACCGAAATGCCTGCAGCAGCAACCGGAGTCGTCCCCCCAGCCGCTGCGGCCAAGCCGAAACCTCCCCGCGGGATCCTGGGCTACCTCGACCTGATCATTCGCGGCTACGCGCTGGTCGGTCTGGTGGTTGCGGCACCGTTCGCGTTCTTCGTGTTGCTGATGGGAGCTGGGGGCATCCGAAGCGAGTCCGATTGGCTCTTTTTCGCGATCCTGTTGCTCCTCTTGCTCGCCGCGACCGGTCTCATTGTGATCTCCAGCGTGGCGCCCCAATTGTTGCTCCGGCGCTTCAGGAGCATGAGGACCTTCGGACCGGCCCTCGGCCGCGTACCGGCGTACGTGTTCTTCGTGCTGAGCCTCGGC